>JADZDJ010000200.1 GCA_020851115.1 Pirellulales bacterium | reverse complement strand
GCATCCGCGAGTACACCCCCGATGGCTATTTCGACTCTGAAGAAGAAGTCGGTTCGCTGGGCGGCGTCCACTCGGCCAATGACGAATTCACCCAGATCGTCACGCTCTCCGGCGATCATGGCGTGCATTACGACTTCTGCGAAGTTCCCGGTGGCAAAATTTCCGGTTACGTGTTCCAGGATGGACCGCCGATTGAGATCCTCCCTGGCCAGTCACAGCCCGACCCAGAAACGATCCGCGACGGCAAGCGAACGGCGGACGATACGCCGATCGCCGGTGTGAGAATTTTCCTCTACAATGCCAAGGGAGAGCCGATTCTCGATACCCAAGGCAATCAGCGTTCGACTCGCACCGACGCCAACGGATATTACGAATTCACGAACCTGCCGGCCGGTTTGTACTTGGTCCGCGAAGTGCAACCCGACGGCTATTTCGACAGCCTCGATACTCCAGGTACAACCGGTGGACTTGCGGTCAATCACAAAACGCCGACCGACGCCATTTTCGACATCCGCTTCGCGAACACTTTCGACGTGATTGCAAAGTTCTCCCTCGCCATTGCCGGCGATTCACGCGAAAACAATTTCAGCGAAGTGGTCTACTCGACCACGCCCATTATCCCGCCGATTCCCATCATCAATTTGCCGATTCCGCCAGTTTTCTCCGCGACGGGTATTCCAACGATTTTCCCGGAATTGGAAGCGCTTGGGCCGCTCCGTTTGTATCCCCGGACAAATCTGGATGGCTCAGATGGGCTGAATTACACCTGGCACTTGAGCATCGTCGATGCCGGCTATCCGCGCGGCACAGTGCCGCAAACGATGGCGATGACTCCAGTCTCCATCAGTGCGCCTGCTTGGTCGCAATTTAGCTTCACTGGCGGCCAGTGGATCTTGCAAAACGCCGATGGCACGCAAACCCGCCGCGAAACAATCGGAATGCGCAATGCCATCGCGCTGGCCGGAGACTTCAACGGCGACGGCGTCATGGAACTGGGACTTTATATCAACGGCCAGTGGTTCATCGACTTCAATGGCAACGGTAAATGGGATGCCGGCGACCTGTGGGCCAAACTCGGCACACGTGATGACAAGCCAGTGGTCGGCGATTGGGACGGCGACGGCAAAGACGACATCGGCATCTATGGACCGGCCTGGGCGCGCGATCCAATTGCGGTCCAAGCCGACCCTGGATTGCCCGATCCCCTCAACCCCATCACCGGGAAAAAGAAGAACCCGCCCCCGGAAGAAGACGAAGCGGCGCTCGGCAAACGCAAACTTCAGCGCGGCTCGACCGGCCCGGTTCGCGAAGATCTGATCGACCATGTCTTCCATTACGGCACACCGCTCGATCACCCTGTCGTTGGCGACTGGACCGGCGACGGTCTGCGCCGCATCGGCATTTTTTATAACGGCCAGTGGCACCTCGATATCGACGCCGATGGCCGCTTTGGCCCCAGCGATGTCACGGCCACCTTCGGTCAAAAAGGAGATGTTCCCGTCGTCGGCGATTGGAACGGCGACGGCATCGAACGCCTTGGCGTCTTCCGCGACGGCACTTGGATTCTCGATACAAATGGCAACAACGTGATCGACGGCCAAGATAAGGTGGTCCACTTGGGTGCCTCGGGCGACCAACCGGTAGCCGGCGATTGGAACGGCGATGGCCGCGACGAAGTCGGCGTCTATCATCCAGCATCAGACCAGCCGAACGCCAACGATGCAGTCGCGCAAACCCCTGCCGACGAGGCGAACGATACGGCTGTGGAATAGTCCTGCGACGGCAAGATTCGACCGCTTTTTTGATCGGCTCAAGCGAGCTTGAATAATTGCGACCACACTGGCGCGCCCATGGCCGCTGCCTGTTATGCTTCGTCGGTGTTGTCTGCGGATCGCCGCGAAAAAACTCTCTCTGCGCCGGGCTACGATGTCAATTGGATCATAGCGTCGGCGGCCGTACCTGCCGCGGACAACTCCAGCGATGGAGGCCAGAGTTTCGAGGAATTTCTCCGCCTATACTACACTTTGCGCGGATCCAAACTACACCCATTTTTTTTGCGGAGTCGGGCCACTTCGTTTCCAAGCAGGAGCATTTCCAATTGGAAATTGTGGTATCGAACCAACCAATTGGGCGCCTAGGAATGCAAAAGGATCAGAATAAGGGGTAGACAAGCCTTGCCGAACAGTTGTAGGTTCTTTGGCGTATAGGGGGTATGCCGCAGGGAATTTGTTGCGGCCAGGAATGCTCTGGCGCGGTCGAATCTCGCCCCGTAGCCCTGTCGCCCCTGCCTGAAATGGCGGCTAATACGTGCTATAAGTTTTTTAGTTGAAATAACTTACGCACTGCCGAATTGGCCGCTACCTACCAGATTCTTAGCCTGCCAGGAGTGGACAGAACATGGGTGAACCTGCTGGAACATCGATGATCGAGGCCGTCGGGCTTTCGAAATATTACGGCGATTTTGCCGCCATCGACGACATTAGTTTCCGGATCAATCAAGGGGAAGTCGTCGCGTTTCTCGGTCCCAACGGGGCTGGAAAAAGCACCACCATGAAATTGCTCACCGGCTATTTGGCCCCTTCAGCCGGAAAGGCGATCATTGCCGGTCACGATATGTCGGTCGATCGACTTGCCGCGTCGGCCCGACTGGGCTACCTGCCGGAAAATGGGCCGCTTTATGCCGATATGACGCCTCGCAGTTTGCTCGAATTCTTCGCCGACGCTCGTGGCATGTCTGGCGCGCGGAAAAAAGAGCGGATTCACGCCGTGGTCGAGCTATGTGCATTGGGCGCCGTCATCGGCAAAGCCATCGGCAAACTGTCGAAAGGATATCGGCAGCGCGTCGGTATGGCTCAGGCGCTGCTCCACGAGCCGGATGTGCTGATTCTCGACGAACCGACCGCCGGCCTTGACCCCAACCAAATTCGCGAGGTCCGTCAAACGATCCGTCGACTCGGACAAGAAAAGACCATTCTGCTGTCGACTCACATCATGCAGGAAGTCGAAGCGATCGCCAGCCGAGTCATTTTCATCAGCGAGGGCAGAAAGCAATTCGACGGCTCTCCGGATGAATTAACTCGCGAAGGGCGAACGCTGGATGAAAAGTTTTATGAGTTGTCGGCTGCCGCGCCTGTTTGAAATATCGTCCTGCCGAAAACCTCAATCTTCTGAACCCTGAACCCCGAACCCTTCGACCGATGAATCTCAAAGTCATCGCCGCCATTTTTCGGCGCAACTTTACGAGCTATTTCAGCAATCCGACGGGCTACGTATTTATTTGCGTATTTGTGTTGCTCGGCTCTTTTGCCGCGTTTTGGCCGGACGAATTCTTTAACGCCAATCTGGCAAACCTCGATCAACTCAATAAGTGGTTTCCCTACATCATGTTGGTGTTTATTCCGGCAATTACGATGAGCATCTGGGCGGACGAGCGGCGGCAGGGAACCGATGAATTGCTGCTCACGATTCCAGCCACCGATTTCGACGTCGTGCTGGGAAAATACTTCGCCGCGGTTGCGATCTACACGGTGTCGCTACTGTTTTCGTTCATTTGCAATTTGATTGTCCTGCGCAGCTTAGGCTCGCCCGACGTGGGTTTGTTCCTGGGAACGTACTTTGGCTATTGGATGGTTGGGCTGGCAATGTTGGCGGTCGGCATGGTGGCCTCGTTTCTTACAGGCAATCTGACGGTGGCCTTCATTTTGGGCGTCATCTTCAATGCGCCGCTGGTCTTTTTGAATGTGATCGACACGCTGGTCCGCCGCTCGACCTGGACTGCGACTGCCAAGGGTTGGAGCATCGGCGAACAAATGTCGGACTTTGGCCGAGGCGTCATCAGCTTGTCGTCGATCATCTACTTCCTGATGATCGCAATCGTCATGCTGTATCTGTGCATGGTGCTGATCGGGCGTCGTCACTGGCTTGGCGGCAAAGACGGCATCTCCGTCGGGCCGCACTATTTGGTTCGCGCCTTGGCGCTCGTTGTGCTAGCCGCCGGCGCGAGTTTGGTCACTCAGAACTACAATGTCCGCGCCGACGCGACGCAGGGGCGTCTCAATTCGGTGTCGCCGCAAACGCGCAAAATGATCGCCGACTTGCAGCCCGAGCATCCGGTGGTGATCGAAGCCTACCTTAGTCCGCGCGTACCAGAAGAATTCATTCAAACCCGAATCGATTTGTTGAACTTGTTAAAAGAGTTCGAAAAGCTTTCCGGCGGCAAGATTCAGGCCAAGATCTATTCGAATGTTGAGCCGCTCACCGAAGAGGCTCAGCGCGCCGAACGACAATTCGGCATCACGCCTCAGCAGGTCTTCACCGAAACCCGCGGCGTGCTTAAGCAGGAGCCAATTTTCCTTGGGGCCGCGATTACCTGCGGCCTCGAGAAGATTGTCATTCCCTTCTTCGAACGTGGTGTTTCCGTCGAATACGAGCTGGTCCGCTCCATTGCCACCTTCAGCCAACAAGAGCGCAAACGCTTGGGAGTAGTGACGACCGATGTTGAATTGTTTGGCGGCCTCGATTTTTCGTCGTTTCGCCAGCGCCCGCCGGAGAGATTGATTGAGGAGTTAGAAAAGCAGTACAACGTGATGCGGGTCGATCCCAACAACCCGATTACCGATCGGTACGACGTGATGTTGGCGGTGCAACCGTCTTCGCTGACCGCCGTGCAAATGAAGAATTTTTGCGATGCGATTCGCAAGGGGCAGCCGACGGCGATCTTTGAGGATCCCATGCCGATTGCGATGGGCGCTCCTGGAACCGGCCAGCCGCGCCGCCCGCGCCAACCAAACATGATGATGATGGGCCAACAGCCGCCGGAGCCCAAAGGAGACATCAAGCAACTCTGGAATCTACTGGGCGTCGAACTGGTGGAAAAAACGAGCCACGGTGTGTTCGGCACGCGGGACAAGGACTATTCCGTGGTTTGGCAAAATTTCAAACCGTTGAAGTTCGCGGGCATCGACCAGATCACTCCCGAGTGGGTGTTTGTCCGCAAAGATGCGCCGGGGGCGGATCAAGCATTCAACGCAAACGACCCGGCCAGTGCCGGTTTGCAAGAACTATTGTTGTTGTATCCGGGCGGAATCAGCAAGCGAAATGCGGCCGCCACCGATTTTGAACCTCTGGTGAAAACTGGCAAGGCCAGCGGCGAAATCATGGTGAAGGACGTAATGGAATCGCAAAACGATCCGCGCCAAATCCGACAAAAGGAAGGGCTGCCGACGGAAACGTCTTATGTCTTGGCCGCCCATATTACCGGATCGCCGCGCACCGATAGTCTCGACGAAGTAAACGACGCGGACGGAAAAGAGGGTGTGGGAGATGGCGACGGCGACACCGAAAAACCAGTCACGGAGAAATCGGCCACGGATAATTCAGCGGCCGAGAAACCAGCGGCCGAGAAATCTGGCGACCAGAAGCCATCCGCCTCGACAACCGAAGGCACCGCCAAGTCGGAGCAGAAAAAGGAAGGCATCAACGTGATTTTGGTTGCCGATATCGACATGCTGCACTCCGAGTTTTTCGATCTCCGCGCTCGGCGCATGCCCGACAATCCGTACCAATTTGAGTCCGACAACGTGCCGTTCGTGTTGAATGTTCTCGACGTGCTGGCGGGCGATATGCGGTTTGTGGACCTGCGAAATCGACGCCCGCTCCATCGCCCGCTCGAGGCAATTACCGAGAAAACCGCCGATGCCCGGTCGGAAGCCGATGCGACTCGTCGCGAATTCGAAAAAAGCCGCGATCAGCAACTCGCCAAGCTCGAAGATGATTACAAGAATGCGCAATCAACCCTGCAGGCCGAAATTGACAAGCTCAAGAAAGAGGGCAGCGTCAATCCTGCCATCTTGCAACAAAAGGCCATTGAAATGTCCGCGAAATTGTCGGTGGACGAGCGCCGCAAGAATCAGGAAATCGAACGACTGCGCCGCGAAGCGCAAACCAAGATCGAAGAGGCAAGCATTCAATTGAATAACGCCATCCGCAAAGTACAGGATCGATACAAGCTCGGCAGCGTGCTGTTCCCGCCACTGTTACCGTTGGCGGTTGCATTTTTCGTGTTTTTCAGTCGCCGCGCGAAAGAAAGAGAAGGAGTCTCCAAATCGCGGCTGCGATAGCGCCCGGTTGACCGCCGTCGCTGCTCGATGCGAAGCGTGCATGACATTTTGAAACCTAGTGGAAGCGGAAATGAATCGGGCAATCACTGGCGCTCAAGACCCAAAAAAGTTTCCATTTTTTCACCACCTGCCGCCTGCCGGACGCCGCCTATCTATTTAAAATTGCCATGACTGAAATCCATAAAACAATCGCACTCGTTGCTGTCTCCGCGGTGGTCTTTGTCGCCGGAATTGTGACCCGGCCGCAACCTCCCAAGCCACCCGCCAACAGCCAGGTTGGCGAAGCGCTGTTTCCCAAGTTGGCGAAAGACCCGCTGGCCGCCAATCGGATGCGGATCGTCACCTACGATGACGCCGCCGGTAAAGCCCGTGAGTTTGAAGTTGCCCAAGTTAATAATATCTGGTCCCTGCCGTCGCACAAAAACTATCCTGCGGATGCAAAAGATCAGATGGCGGCGGCGGCCACCGCGCTGGTAGACGTCCGCGTCGATGGCATCGCCAGCGAGAACCCAGAAGATCAAGCGTTGTACGGCGTCGTCGAGCCTGACCCGACCAAAGATCAAGCCGGCCAGAAAGGGTTAGGGAAATTAGTCGTCCTCGACGACAAATCGAATAAACCGTTGGCGCGGATCATCATCGGCAAAGAATATACCACGAAGGGCAAGGACGAATTCGGCAGCGCCGCCTCGTCGAAAATGCGATATGTGCGCATTCCAGGGCAAAACGTCATTTATCGCGTCGCGCTGGCGTCGGATAAATTCAGTTCAAAGTTCGAAGACTGGATCGAAACCGACCTGCTCAAACTGAACGCCTGGGACATCACGAACGTCGATCTGAGAGATTACTCGGTCCAGGAAGGGATCGCGCCCGATGGACGAATCGTGTCAATGCTGCGTCAACGCGCCAACATCGATCTGGGGCTGAAAGACTCCAAATGGCAGCTTGACAAGTTGGTTGAATTCAAAGACGGCAAGCCCGTCGAGGAAAAGCTCCAGGACGATCAAGAATTGAATTCCACCAAACTCAACGAGCTGAAAACGGCGCTCGACGACTTGAAAATCGTTAACGTTGAACGCAAGCCAGCGCGAATGAGCGCCAACATGAAGGCGGGGCAAGAATTCATGAACGATTTCGAGGCATTGAGCGACTTGGCCGAGCGCGGCTTCATGCCGGCACGCGTTGGCGATAATGAGTTCGACATTAAATCGAAAGACGGCGAAGCCATTGTCGGCATGAAGGATGGCGTGGAATATGTTCTTCGTTTTGGCGACATCGCCGGAGTCGATAGCGGCAGCGACGAAAAGTCCGCCGAACCCGATGAGGCGAAAGCGTCCGATGCGAAAAGCAACGACAAGCAGGAGGAATCCAGCAACAAAAAGAAACAGGACGACCTCAACCATTCGTCCGATGTGCTCAAAGTGGCCGAAAAGAAAGGCGCCACCGTCAACCGCTACGTCATGGTCATGGCGCGTTTCAACGCCGATTTGCTTTCCAAGCCGCAACTCGAGCCAGTGCCGGAAATCAAAGTGGCGCCGGAGAAAAAGGAAGCGGCCGACAAGACCGATCCTGCGACGAAGGATGCCGCGAAAACGGACGCCGCCAACTCAAATGCCGCTAAGACAGACCCTGCCAAGCCAGACTCTGCGAATCCAGAGGCATCCAAAAGCGAAGCGGCCGAGGCGAATGCCGAAAAGAAGCCCAACGAATCCAACGCAATAGATGCACAGACCGACGACGCGGCGAAGACCGACGAAACCAAGAAAGCTGAAGCGAAAAATCCTGAAGACGATCTCGAGGCCCAAGAGGCTCATCGAGAAAAGATCGAGAAAGAAAACAAACGCAAGCAAGACGAATACGATGATAAAGTGAAAAAAGGTGAAGAGCGAGTCAAGGAACTTAACGGCCGATTTGCCGACTGGTATTACGTCATTAGCGATGCTACCTACCGCAAGATTCACCTTGGCATCGACGACATCATTGTGAAAAAGCCCAAAGAAGAGAAAGGCAACAAGGCCGACGCTACCACTCCACCCGACTCAAAGAACTCCGATGCCAAACCGGCCGTCAATGCCGCTCCTGCCCCGGCGGTCAAATAAATAACGCGGTTTCTGGCATCTGTTCTCTGCCATCAATTGTGCGGCTGCCAAACGCACTGCGTCGCGGCCCGACAACAGGCGCGTGCTTCGAAGAATCTGGCATCGAGGCAATCGGTGCCGCCGGCTACCCCGTAGGGCTGCCGGCGGCACGCGAATCGCCAAACGACATTTTTCGGTTCGATTTCCAATCGGCTCGTGGTACTTCGCGATTAGTCCACTTTGCGAACTACGCCCGCCACGACGCCCAGAATCTTGCACTCCTTCACATAAATCGGGCTCATCCTTGGGTTGGCCGGCTCCAGCTTGATGCGCTTCTTCGACTTCTCGGGGTAATAGCGTTTCAGCGTCGCCTCGCCGTCTGGCGTTTGAGCAATGACCATTTGCCCCGGCGATGCCGTCTGCTGACGCTTGATCACGACATAGTCACCTTCGTCGATGTGCGCGCCAATCATCGAATCGCCGTGTACCTTGAGCGCGAAGTAGTTATTTCGCTTGTTGTTGAACAGCGCTTCGAAATCGAGACGGTCTTTGGTTTCGATCGCCTCGTGCATCACACCCGCTGCGACCCGGCCGGCCAGCGGCAGCCCGCGCTCGTCGTGGACCAGTTGGATCGCCCGCGACATATTTGGTTCGCGGATGATCATGCCCTTTTTTTCCAGGGCCTTCAAATGGCACATCACCCCGTTGGGCGAGGCAATGTTGAATTGGTCCCCAATTTCGCGGACGGTCGGGCCGTAACCGCGGTTGCGGATTTTTTCGCGAAGGAACTCGTAAACCAGCTTCTGGCGGCGGGTCAATTCGATCTCGTCATCCGGCATGCTTTTCTCCTCGTGGTCAAAATGATGATCGGTAGGCGCCGGTGGCGCAAAAAACGGCTCGCCGGCGGAAACACGCCTGTATTCTAATATACTGGGGTACATCGTCAAGTGCGAATGTACACGTGAACGAGGAAATTTTGGCTGTGGGAGGCCGAAATGGGCCCGTGATGGACTCCTTGGAGAAGGTTGGCGACGAGCCTGGTTTTCGCCCATTTCCAGCCTTATGTTGCGCAAACTTCGCCTGTTTGGCCGCGGAACAGGCGGAAATTGCCACCGAAATCCCGAAAAATGGCCGTCGATGGCGGCCACGCCGAACCTTGCTCATGGCGCGAATTCCGCGGTTCGCCCTCGCTGCTGCTGCGAAAATGCAACGTATCATCGCCGCGCCGCCGAAAGCCAATCCAGGTGAATATCGCGTCGCGACGGACGTTGCCCTCTGCGCCGTTTTTGCCGAGAAATCGCCCACTCGCCGAAGATCGCCGCCGCAGCCTTGAGCAATCGGTGGTGCTGGTGTCGCAGCCTTTGGAAATTTCGACTTGTCAATTGCCGCGGCATGGCCGAAAATTGTAGGTTACGCATCGCGTTACATCACCTGAATTAAACTCTTTGCCGTTCGAACCGGAGAACCGTTATGTTAGCTCGCCGTACCCTCGGTATTTTCGTCGCTCTGCTACTCGTCTTGGCCGCGCCGTTGCAGGCCGCCGACGAAAAAGCCAAGCCAAAGGAGCCAGCGAAGGCCGAAAAACCCAAGCTGAAACTCACGTTTGGCACCCTGACGCTCAACGCCGACTACGCCGAAGGCCCCGGCCAAGCCGGCATATTTGGTGAAATGACCCCCAATCTGAATAAGATCATCGAGCGTATCGACGCGGCCGCTGCCGACGACAAGCTCACCGGGCTAGTGCTCCACCTAGACGGCCTGGAAATCGGGCGCGGCAAAGTCGGCGAACTTCGTGCCGCGATTGCCCGCGCTCGCAAGGCCGGCAAGCGAGTCTATGCCGATCTGCACGAAGGAAGCGCCGGTGCCTATTTGCTTGCCAGCGCTTGCGACGAAATCATCATGCCGCCGGTTGGTATGGTCACGATCGCCGGTGTGCGAATGGAGATCATGTACTACAAGAAGCTGTTCGACATGATCGGCGTCAAGGCCGACATGCTGCAAGTGGGCGATTTCAAAGGCGCGGCCGAACCCTACACCCGCACCAACATGAGCCCGGAATTTCGCAAGCAGACGGAGACGGTGGTCGAAGACTACTACAAACAAATGATCTCGACGATCGCCGCCGACCGGAAGATTGACCCAGCGAAAGTAAAAGCACTGATCGACGAAGGTCTCTTTACGGCCCAGGCCGCGAAGGAAGCGAAATTGATCGACCAAGTCACCTATTGCGACGAATTTGAAAAACAACTCAAAGATGCGCACAAAGCCGATGAAATCGCGATCGTCGAAGACTACGGCAAGAAGAAAATCGATGAAGATTTCTCCGGTTTCGCGGGCCTCGTGAAAATGTTCGAACTGATGGCCGGCGTCGAACCGCGCGGCAAAGCAAGCAGCAGCAAGAAGATTGCGGTCATTTACGCCGTTGGACCGATTTCCACCGGCGAAAGCTCGAGCAGCCTGTTTGGCGAAGACAGCGTCGGCAGCGATACGATCGTCGCCGCGCTCAAGCAAGCCGCGGAAGACTCGAAGGTGGCGGCCATCGTGCTGCGCATCGATAGCCCTGGCGGGTCGGCCCTGGCGAGTGACATGATGTGGCGGGAGATCGCGCGAATTAAGGGACAAAAACCCGTGGTTGCCAGCATGGGCGATATCGCGGCCAGCGGTGGCTATTATATCTCGATGGGTTGCACCAAGATCTTCGCCGAGGAAGGAACCCTCACCGGCTCGATCGGCGTCATCAGCGGCAAGTTTTCCCTGAAAGGATTGTATGACAAGATCGGACTCTCGACCGACGTGCTCGCCCGCGGCAAAAACAGCGGATGGATGTCATCCGACCAGCCATTCACCACCTCCGAGCGCGAAGTGATGCTGCGAATGATGAAAGACGTCTACGGTCAGTTTACGCAAAAGGCGGCTCAAGGCCGCAATTTGGAGCTAAAACAACTCGAAAGCCTCGCCGGCGGCAAACTGTACACTGGCCGCATGGCGAAGGAACAAAAGCTGGTGGACGAGGTCGGCACGCTCGAAGACGCCGTTGCCGACGCCAAGCGCCTGGCCGGTCTCCCAGACAACGAAAAAGTCGAACGGTTAATTTTGCCGCGGCCCAAGCCACTGTTCGAAGAACTCTTCGGCAGCGGCGCGGCAACGAAGGCAACGGTAAAGGTCGATCTCGGCACGGCCCTGCCGGAACTCGCCGTTCCGCTAAAAGCCGCCCAATCGCTCCGCCGGTTGTTTGCAGAGCCGGCAGTGCTGGCGCTGCCGTATTACATTCGGGTGCGATAGCGCAAAGAAATAGCCTCAATGGCGAATTACGAATCAGTCTTCACTGCGGGGGATTGGAAACGGCGCTGCTAAAGCCAATGCTTGATACCGTCTATGATTCAACGGTCTAAGCTGCGCGGACCCTGAACGCGCTAGTCGTCTGCGCACGTTTCATGATGCAATTCTCCATTCATGGCTTGTTCATGGTGACCGCGCTGGCGGTGATTGCGATGACATTCTCGCAAGCGGAAGGCTGTGGCGGCCGCCGGCAGAAAGCAACAAATATCGCTTAGTCGTCCGATGGCAAGTCGCTGGCCGTTTACACCAATCTGGGAATCGAGGTCTGGGATTTGCTCAGCAGCTAGCGTCTTGCGACATTGCCCCTCCCGTGCAGCCGCCTCGTGCGCTGGTATATGCCTCGGGATGGATTTTCCATTTGGTGCCTGCTCGCTCGTCGGCGGTGAAAGGCACGGCCACGGATTAAAGTAAACGCTCAGCCGGCACCGCCAATCGCAATAGAGGACCATCATCCTTGATTGATACAGCCTGCATCTTGGCGAAATCCTTTCTCGCGCATGCCGAGCATCACACATCGCTCGAGAGTACCCAAACGCGCGCGCGACAGTTAATCGAGAGCGGCGACATTCAGCTCCCCGCACTTATCGTCGCCGATCGCCAAATCGCGGGTCGTGGTCGCGGGAGCAATCGTTGGTGGACGGGAGACGGCAGCCTGGCGTTTAGTTTGGTCATCGATCCTGAACATTTTGGATTCCCGCGAAAAGCTGTGCCGCGGTTGTCGCTAGCCGCGGGCGTCGCGATTGTCGACTCGGTCGCTTCGCGGCTCGATGGTCATCCGCTGGGGCTGCACTGGCCGAACGATGTCTACGTCGGCGAGCGAAAATTGGCTGGAATTCTCGTTGAGGTTTTGCCAGGAGGACAACACATCGTCGGCGTGGGCATCAATACGAATAATTCCGTGGCCGATGCACCGCCGAGCTTGCAGCCATCGATCGCCACACTGCGCGATCTCACAGGACGCATCCATGACCATACCGAACTGCTGTTGGCGCTGATGGAAAACCTGGAAGCCGCCTGCGTGCAACTTGGCCAGCCGCTGGAAACGCTTGGCGAACGATTTGATTTGCTATGCTCCCAACGTGGCGAAGTGCTGACGGTCTACCAAGGCTCGCAATCCATTACGGGACGCTGCGTGGGAATTGCTGCGGATGGCTCGCTGTTGCTCGATGCGCCCGAAGGACGGCGTAGCTTGCAAAGCGGGACGTTGAAGCAGGCCGGTGAATGGTAAATTCGGCGATAAAAACACCAAGAAATCGACAAAATGCACGCGGCGCGGCGAACCGATCAGGATAAAATGGCACTTCAACTTACCAGGAAATCCGACGACGGCTTGTCTGCCTGCCAATCTCCATGCCCATTGCCGCCCAAATGTTTGATGGCCTGCTGTACGGTTATTTGGGAATCATCCTCTATATGATTCTCACCGGCTGCGGGCTGCCGATGCCCGAGGAAGTGGCGATCATCGCCGGCGGGGCGTTGGCGGCCAGTGGCCAGCTCGATCCCTGGCTCACGCTCGGCTCGCTGCTATGCGGCGCGCTACTTGGAGACTGCGTAATGTATTTCATCGGCCGCCATTTTGGTCGCCGAATTCTTAAAGCGAACCGCTTCGGTGCAGCTTTCTTGACGCCCGAGCGAGAACAACGGGTCGAAGCGCTGCTGTCGCGCCACGGGTCAAAGGTATTATTCGTCGCGCGGTTTCTGGTCGGCATCCGCGGCCCGATTTATATCACGGCCGGAATTTTGAAAATGCCGTTTCGGATGTTCGTGCTGGCCGACTTAGTAAGCGCCTCGGCCGTTGTCTCGCTGTTTTTCGGCCTGAGCTACTACTATGGCCAGACCATCGTGCGGATCATCCATCAGGGCGAAGGCGTTTTCACGCTCATCGCAATTACCTTGGCGGTCCTCGGCGGCGGAGCACTTTTCTGGTATCAACTTCGCCGAAAGCGAATGCCTGGCATGCAGATTCTGGCCGATGCTCAAGTGGCTGCCAGCAGCGATCAGTTGCCGACGATCGATCCAGCGGCCGATCGCGGCGCGGGCGGCGACGCCAGCGCCGTCACGAAGCCAACATCATCGTCGCATTCGACCGTCGGCAACGGCCAGGATTGCTCAGGCACCTACCACGAAGACAAAGCCAAGCCGGCGTGAAGACCGCAGATTCATCCAAAAGACGCAATGAAGGATGCGAGGAGTAATTTCTGAAGATTTGCCGCGACCTACCCTCAAATAGCTCATGCACAAAAAAGAACGATTCGTCTCGGAGGTGACTTGTCTATCGACCGCTAAGCTCCGATTCCCAAAGGCTTTACGCGGCGAGTGCGTCGTTCCGCGCGGAGGCGAGCGCGACGGCGAATTTCGCTGGGCTTTTCATAATACTCGCGGCGGCGCATTTCTTTCTTGACGCCGCTGCGTTCGACGAGCTTCCGGAAGCGACGAACCGCCTCCTGGATTGATTCACGATCTCGAACCGTAAGTTTGACCACAATCCCTCCTGTGCAAGAATTAGTTGTAAGGATCCACCCAAGGTTCGCCGCGAGGCTCCCCGCAAGCCGCGGTGACCCACTCGGTGGGAACCCCAAATTTTACCCTGCAACCGACCACGTTGTCTACGCTAATAATCGGATTTTTCCATAGCAGCCGCGATCCGAGTAGTATTGGGCCGCGCATACTGACGAATTTGCCGTACGAGTCGCGTTCGATTTACAGAACCTACTAGCCGCCGAGGCCCCGGGAAGGCAAAATGCTGCCCGCGACGAGGCGGTGCATGGTACCGTGAGAGGCCATCCGGAAATGGTCTGCAGGAGGCGGTTTCTATCGCCGACGATTCAGTTGTTGCATCATCCTGCAAACGATTCCCGCTCGATAGCCAGCTTGAATGTATTCCAGTGTACCGCCGAGGCAAACGCTGAACGGTCTTGCTTGGGCCTAAACCAAGTCTGCGAAATAGCAGGAGAACGACCATGGCCGAACCCAAAACTCCTCAACAAACCACGATCGAGCATGAAGCGCTCAAACACATCACGAGCGCGTTGCGAACCGTCATGGACTGGCACCCTTCGGGCGATGAAGTCGCCCGCAAGCTCTCTAGCCTGCGGTTCATCGCCGAATCGTTCCAGCGGCACTTGGAGCGGCTGATGGCCCTCAAGGAGCAAGACGGCTACTTGGCCAATGCCATTGATGAAAAGCCAAACTTAGCCGAAAAAGCCAATGCGCTACTGTTGGAGCACGATCGATTCGACGAATCGCTCCATCGCCTGCTGCTCAAGCTGGAGCAGATTTCCGCCACCGATAAGCAGGCTATTGATGCGGCTTGCCGTGATTTGGAAGAACTGCTGATCAAACTCGACGATCACCATCGCCGCGAGGCGGCGCTGATGCAAGAGGCGTTTTTGCGCGATGAAGGCGGGCACGGATGAGGTCGAACCCGGCGAAATTCGCCCTTGAGAATAGCGCGGTAGCAGTCCGCAGTCGCCGTAAGAATTTACGCAAGCAAGCGGCCGAGCGCAGCCGTCGCTGCATCGGTGATATCGGGCCGTCGGCGTCGCCGCCGGCACGGCGATGAAATCGCGATCATGATCGAGTCAGCTGGCCCACGAGATTTTCGCGTCACTCGTTCAATTCTCGAGCTGTCCATGTCCGCAATCAATCGAGCGCCCGCCAAGCACAAACCATGGTCGGCAGCTTGGCTGCACACTGTACGCCGAAAGCTCGCCGCTTGGTACCGTCGCCATGCGCGCGAACTTCCTTGGCGTGGAACTCGCGATCCGTATTCCATCTGGATCAGCGAGATCATGCTGCAACAAACTCAGGTAGCGACGGTTGCACGATTTTATTCTCGATTCTTGGCGGCGCTGCCCACAATCGCCGCGCTGGCAGCCGCGCCGGAAGACCGCGTGCTGCGGCTATGGGAAGGGCTGGGCTATTATCGCCGAGCGCGGCTACTTCACGCCGCCGCGAAAACGATCGTCAAGCTGCATCAGGGCGTATTTCCGCGAGATTCTGTGGCGGTGCGACAACTTCCAGGGATCGGTCGCTACACGGCCGGTGCGATTCTATCGATCGCGTTCGATCGGCGCGAGCCGATCTTGGAAGCAAACACCGTCCGACTTCTAAGCCGGTTGCTCGCCTATGGTGGCGATCCAACCAAAAGTGCAGGGCAACAGTTGCTGTGGCAATTGGCCGAAGCCTTGCTGCCCGCGCGCGATTGCGGTCAATTCAACCAGGCTCTGATGGAGCTCGGCAGCCTGATTTGTACGCCACGCGAGCCGAAATGCGATCGATGCCCGCTCGAATCGCTGTGCCCGACCCGCCGCGCTGGGCTGCAAAATATGATCCCGATGCCGAAGCGTCCGCCCGCTATGGAGGACGTTTGTGAGGCCGCGGTCATCATCGATCGCCGCGGCAAAGTGCTGCTTCGCAAATGCGCCAACGGCGAACGTTGGGCTGGCCTCTGGGATTTTCCTCGATTTCGGTTAAACGCCGCCAACGGTGTTTCTGTTCCGCGACAGGTTGTTGACAACGTGCGATGCCTTACGGGCATCCAAGTGAATCGACCAAAGCCTTTCGCCACGCTGCGTCATGGCGTCACGCGATTTCGCATCACGCTCGATTGCTACACGGCGACGTGGAAAGGCGCTGAAAAGATCAGCAACTCGCAAGGGCAACAGTGGGCATCGGCGGCCGAGTTAGAAGATTATCCATTGAGCACGACCGGGCGACAACTCGCCAAACTGTGGCGCGCAAAACAGCCTGACAAGCTCGTCGTTCAGCACAGCCGCCAAAACTGTGAACCCTAAACCCCGAACCCTACTCCGCCTTTCCCAGCAGCTCATCCACTGCCGCTCCAATTGCCGGGCGAGCCATCAAAGACTCGCCGACCAAGATCGCATCGATGCCGGCGGCTTCGAGCCGCTCGACATCGCCCCGCGTGCGAATTCCGCTCTCGGCCACCAACACACATTGGTCCGGCACGCGCTGTCGCATTCGCAGCGAATGTTCTAAGTCAGTCTTGAACGTCCGCAGATCGCGATTGTTGATGCCGATCAGCGTCGCCCCGGCGTCGAATACGCGCTGCAAATTCTCGGGATCGTATAGTTCAACGAGCGGCGACATCCCCAGAGCGACCGTTTCGTTGTGCAACGCCCGCAACTGGCAGTCGTCCAAGCACTCGGCAATCAACAGCACGGCATCGGCGCCGGCCGCGCGGGCCTCATAAAGCTGATATTTGTCGAGAATAAAATCCTTTCGCAGCACAGGCAGTCCGACCGCGCCGCGAATATCTCGCAAATATTCGAGCTTGCCTTGGAAGTAGGGCTGATCGGTCAGCACGCTCAGGCAGGTGGCGCCGTGCTGTTCATAGATCTCTGCGATTTCGACCGGTTGAAAATCCGCGCGAATGACTCCAGCGCTGGGGCTGGCCTTCTTCACTTCGGCAATCAGCTTGATCGGCCCCTTGGCCGCCAGCGCGGCGAAGAATTCTCGTGGCGGCGGAGCCGTTTTCGCCGCCGCGCGCACCAATGCCTCCGGCTGCGCAGCCTTGGCGGCTTCGATCTCGAGGCGCTTCGCGGCAACAATTTCGTCGAGAATGGACATGAGTAAAATGATGAATTCAAAACAATGAACGATGAACCATCAGCGATGATACCGTGCTGCTTGTCGTTCATCCCATTTCGCGCATCGCTGTCGCTCAATCAGTGCTTAAAATGCCGTCGCCCGGTGAATACCATCGCGATGCCCTTTTCGTCGCAGGCGGCGATCGATTCATCGTCGCGTTTGCTGCCTCCCGGCTGAATGACGGCAGCGATTCCTGCCGCGGCCGCGAGTTTGATCGAATCGCCGAACGGGAAGAATGCATCGGACGCCATGACTGCGCCGTGAGTTCGAGGGCCGGCTTTGCGAATGGCGATTTCGGTCGAATCGACGCGGCTCATCTGCCCGGCGCCGACGCCGACCAGCATTCGATGCTTCGACAGTACAATCGCGTTCGATTTCACGTGCCGCACGATCGCCCAAGCGAACCGCAGTTCGGCTAGTTGCTCGTCCGATGGCTTGGTTTTCGTCACAATCCGCCACGGGTCTTCCGGATCGGCCGTCGCGTCGGCTGTTTGTAGCAAGAATCCACCCTCGATTGGCCGAAATTGCCAGGCATCCGCCGGCGCGTCCAGCGCGCCGACCTCCAACAGCCGCACATTAGCCCTCCATTTCGGCTTCGTCGTCAATACCTCGATAGCAGCTGCGTCAAACTGCGGGGCGACAATCGCTTCGATGAATTGATTTGGGCCTGCCAAAACCTCGGCCGTCGCACGGTCGAGCGGACGATTCACGCCCACGATGCCGCCAAACGCGCTCGCCGGATCCCCTTCCAGTGCTTTCCGCATGGCTACATCAAGTGGACCGTCGCAAGCGGCCCCGCACGGATTATTGTGCTTGATGACGACCGCCGCGGTCGTCGGCAGCCAGCGAGCGATCGCCAAGGCGGCGTCCAAATCGAGTAAATTGTTGTACGACAATTCTTTACCGTGCAGCTTGCGGGCGGAAACCAAATTCGCTCCAGCCGACGATGGCAGCGCATACAGCGCCGCCTGCTGGTGCGGGTTTTCGCCGTACCGCAACACTTCACGGCGATGCAGATTGAGCGAGATCTGCTCCGCAAGCGGCTCAACGACCCCCTCGCGGGAAAAATAATTGGCAATGGCGCGATCGTACCTGGCCACAATCTCAAACGCCTCGCTGGCCAATCGCCGGCGCAGTTCAAGCGTCGTGCCGCCGTGCGCTTGGAGTTGTTCGACGATCGCGGAATATTGCTCCGGCGAAGTTGCCAGCGTCGCAAATCGATGATTCTTTGCCGCTCCGCGCAGCAGCGTTGGCCCGCCGATGTCGATCTGTTCGATCGCTTCGTCATCGGTCACTTCGGCCTTGGCGATGGTCTCCTCAAAGGGATACAGGTTGACGACGACCAACTCGAAGGGCACGATGCCCTGCGCGCGCATCGCTGCCATGTCATCCGGGCGATCGTGGCGACAGAGAATCCCGCCGTGGACCTTGGGGTGTAGCGTCTTCAGCCGCCCATCCATCATTTCGGGAAAGCCGGTATAGTCGGAAACTTCCTGCACGGCGAGGCCTGCGAGTTCAAGGTGCCTTTTCGTGCCGCCCGAGGCAAATAGTTCGACGTCGGCGGCAGCCAGCGCGCGGGCAAAATCGACTAGTCCACGTTTATCGCTGACACTAAGAAGCGCGCGGTGAATGCGAATCGGAAGCATGAAACAAAGCGTCTGGAGATCGAGGATTTTCCGTAACGGATCAACGTCCACCAGAATACCAGAAACTTCACTTCTCAAGAACCTGGCAGGTCGATCGACCGAAGCCGATGGTGACTTCGCCCTACAGCAGATGCACGCCCGCCGCGTTAGCGACGAATGTGGAAAAGCCCGCCGCGTAAGTAGGGGAGACGAGAAAACACTGACAATTCGCATCGACCGCCGCTCTTGCTGGCCCGCCGGGTCGTCCTTCCCGCCAGGCCCTTCAGTGAAACATGCGGTTCGCCCAAATTGAACGTCGCGATGTCGGCACACTCGCGGCCCATCCGCGTCTTGACCAGCTTATTCTTCAAGCGTCGATTGCCTGCGGCCTATTTTCGTCGTATGCTCAGTTTCCCTCGCAATCTTGCGGTTTTCTCGCCTAGTGCCGCGGCGCAAATGGCCAATCCCCATGCACGGATTGAAGAAGTATCCACTTTCCATGCTCCTCGACATCCAAAAGTTGACCATGCGGTTCGGCGGCCTGACGGCGGTCGACGGAGTCGATCTGTGCGTCGAGCGCGGGCAAGTGTTTTCGATCATCGGCCCCAACGGCGCGGGCAAGACGACGGTGTTCAATGCGATCACCGGCATCTATGAACCAACGGCAGGTCGAATCTACTTCGACGGCCACGAACTGCGCCGCCCCGTGACGTGGCGATCAATCTTGCTGGCCTCGCTGGTGGGCGTTCTTACGGCCGTCGCGGCAGTGGCGCTGTGCGTCAACGTCGATCAATTGTGGCGTGCCACGATCATTCGCAATTACAGTTTTGCGAACAAAGAATTCAGCGTCGCCGGCGCGTGGGACGACTTCTGGTCGTATCTGGCCGGCACGTTGGCCGTCGAGAAATCGCGAAGCCGTTGGGCGGTCACGACGCGCGATGGTCAACCGGTGTTGGATGTCCAAGGCAACAAATCGACTCGCGAAGAGGCCGAACAACTGCGCAATCGCGTACGGGAATTGATCGATTCGGGCGACGAAATCGTTCCCGTCGAGCGCGATCATCGCTGGGCGATTCTCTCGGCCGACGGCCAACAAACGCTGGCACGGTACGGCAACGAATCGACGGCGCTGCGCGTGGTCGACGATCTGAAAAAGGTCCGCTCAGATCAGGCTGCACAGCAGCGAACGGCCTGGATCGCGCTCTTCTCCGGCTTCGCTTTGGGCGCGGCGGGAACCGTCGTCGTCTGGAACCGCGCCCGACGGACACCCGACATCATTTCACTAGCCGGCATCGCACGCACATTTCAAAATATTCGCCTGTTCGCCGACATGACGGTGCTGGAAAACGTGTTGATCGGGCTCGACCGTCGGCAGAGCCGCAATGTGCTGCGGATGATGCTGCGAACGCCCGGACTAAAGCGCGAAATGCGGCAGATGCGGCAATTGGCAATTGAATCACTTCAGTTCGTCGGGCTAGAATCCAAAGCCAATTCGCTGGCTGGTTCGTTGGCCTATGGCGATCAGCGGCGGCTTGAGATCGCCCGCGCGCTGGCAACGCAACCGAAATTGTTGCTTTTGGACGAACCAGCCGCAGGAATGAATCCGACGGAGACTGGCGAGCTGATCGCCCTGATCCGCCGCATCCGTGAGTCGGGCGTCACGGTACTGCTGATCGAACACCACATGAACGTTGTGATGGGCATTTCCGATCGCATCAGCGTGCTCGACTACGGCAAGAAAATCGCCGAAGGCACGCCGCAGGAAGTCCGCGCCAATCCGAAAGTGATCGAAGCATACCTTGGGAAGGAGAGCGAATAGTAATCGCGGAGGCACTCCAGATGCAATGCAAGGCATGACAAACATCGAGTGGTGAATGACCAATGACGAATGAATCGCCTGGCACGAATGATTCAATTCAGGTTGTGGGGCGATGTTCGTCCTTGGGAGTTTTCTATGGAACGTTCGATCGTCATTCGAAATCTAGTCATTCGTCAATCTCCACTCCACATCGCTGCGGTTGAATCTTTTTCTTATGCCCCCCTTGCTTTCCATTCAAAGCGCTTTTGCTGGTTACGGCGCCATCGAAGTCCTCAAGGGCGTTTCGCTGGAAGTCCGCACCGGCGAGATCGTCACCATCATCGGCGCCAATGGAGCCGGCAAGACGACCACGCTGATGTGTGTCTCCGGCTGTAACCGTTTGCGCAGTGGCCGTATTACCTTTAATGGGCGAGACATTCATGGTACTGCGGCGCACGAGATCGTACGGCTTGGGCTATCTCAATCGCCAGAGGGGCGAAAAATCTTTCCCCGCCTATCGGTACTGGAAAATTTGCAACTCGGCGCGATCACGCGAAAAGACTATGCCAACATTCAGCGCGACTTGGAACACGCCTATGCGCTGTTTCCCAGATTGCAGCAGCGATCCAAACAAGCCGGCGGCACGCTTTCCGGTGGCGAACAGCAAATGTTGGCGGTCGCCCGCGCACTCATGTCTCGCCCCAAGCTGCTGCTGCTCGACGAACCTTCGCTCGGCTTGGCACCGCTGATCGTCGCGAAAATCTTCGAAGTCGTTCGAGAACTAAACCAAGAAGGCATGTCGGTGCTGCTCGTCGAGCAAAACGCCCGCATGGCCCTCAAGCTCGCCCACCGCGGCTATGTGATGGAAACCGGCGTCATCACGATGAGCGGCCCCGCGGCGGAACTATTGAACGATCAACGAGTGAAGGATGCATACCTCGGCGAGTGAGATGTCAGGGTTCGGTGATCGAGACGAAATCGTTGTTCGATGTCATTGAAAAAGTTCGATGATTCGAAAAATCCATGAAACCATGCCTTGGAGGAGGAACGCTAACGAACCACAACCCCGACGCTTCTGCTTGCCACTTTTTTGGGCAATCCTCACTTAAATTCTCGGCGCAAACGGTGGACCAGCATCGCTCGCCGAGCCATTTCAGGAAGAACGCGCAATGGGTGAATCCTTCGGAACTGCTTTCTTAGAAACGAGTTACAACAAACTCCTACCGCCGTGAATCGGTTTAATTGAGCGACGCTGGCGTTGGCGGCATGGTGATTGCTTTGATACGCCGCGGCGAAATATCGAAATCGAGTCTCTTCAAGAATATTGTGGATCCTTTCCTATTCAGTGCTTCCTTACGTTGAGGAGTAACGTTATGTCTCTCAGGCGGGTTGTGATGGTGGGCGCGCTTGCGCTGGGCGGTGCGCTTTTCTGGTCGAGTGTGGCGAACGCACAAGATTCCTCAGTGCCGACGCCCGAACAGAAATTGACGACGCTCGCCACTGGGCTTGACGAAGCAAAAACAGCCGGGCACAACGCCTGGATGCTCACGTCCGCCGCGCTGGTGCTGTTTATGACCGTGCCGGGGCTGGCCATGTTCTACGGCGGTCTCGTGCGCAAGAAAAACGTGCTGGGCGTCATGATGCAGTGCTTGTTTTTGATGGCTCTGATGACCGTCATTTGGGTCTTATACGGCTACTCGCTGGCGTTTGGCGGCAATCCGTCGAACGAAGATCCCAAAGCGCAGTGGATCGGCAACGACGAATTCGTGTTCATGAAAGGCGTTGAACTGGCCTGGGACGATTCGGCAAAAGCGGGAGTCACGCCCATGGAAGGCAAAATACCTAGACTAACTCACATGTTGTTCCAAGGAATGTTTTTCATCATTACACCTGCATTGATTTGTGGGGCCTTCGCTGAGCGGATGAAGTTCAGCACGATGGTCGTGTTTATGATCCTCTGGGGCACGCTCGTTTATTGCCCACTGTGCCATTGGGTTTGGGACGGCGGAAAACTGGCGTTCGGAAAAGAATGGGCCATTGCTGGCGGTGCGCTCGACTTTGCTGGCGGCACGGTCGTACATATCAGTTCGGGCGTATCGGCGCTCGTCTGCGCTCTGCTGATCGGCAAGCGATTGGGTTTCCACAAAGAACCAATGCCGCCGCACAACCTGACTTACACAATCCTAGGCGCTGGCATGTTGTGGGTCGGTTGGTTTGGCTTCAATGCCGGCAGCGAATTGGCTTGCGACGGCATCGCTTCCAGCGCCTTTGCCGCCACCCATTTATCGGCGGCAGCCGGCGCGTTGGCTTGGGCAATCATGGAATGGATGATCCGCGGCAAGCCCAGTGCGCTGGGCGCGGCATCCGGCGCAGTGGCTGGCCTGGTTTGCATCACCCCGGCATCCGGCTATGTCGGTCCAATGTCGGCATTGGCCATGGGTGTGGCCGCCGGCGTGGTGTGCTATTTGGCATGCACCGTCGTCAAGTCGAAATTTGGCTACGATGATTCGCTCGATGCGTTTGGCGTTCACGGCGTGGGCGGCACCTTGGGGGCGATCTTGACGGGCGTGTTCGCCACGCGCGCGGTCAGCAATATGGCAGGCGGGGAACCTCTCGGCTTGATCGAAGGGGGCAAGATTATCACCGGTCAAGTGGTGGCCGCAGCATGCACTTGGGCCTTAGCGATCGTTGCTACGTTCATCATATTGAGAGTGCTCGACGCCACCATGGGGCTGCGAGTCGGCCAGGAAGACGAAATCCAAGGCCTCGATCTCAGCCAGCACGGCGAAGAAGGCTATATCTTCGTTTAAGCTGGCATCCATGGCTTGGCGGCTACTGGTCGGACAAGCCGCGACAAGACTCGACACCGAATCATCCCCTGGAAGGCCCAGCTTTCCAGGGGATTTTTGCATAACTACCGATGCAGTCTCAGTTTGCGCTGCTTCCATTGCTCGCGGCAAGTCGATCCGCTGCACGACCCGCCGAGTTAGTGCTACAATTGCGGCCTTGCTCTCTTGAAGTCTAGAAGCTGGCGGCGACAAGAATTGCCGGTCGATTCTATGGAAACTTCCGCCAACGGCGGCAACAACGGTCCGGCCATCACCGCTACTCCCCAGGCAGTTGCCGCCATCGAAGCAGATCCTCTGCTAGCTAAGACACCTGGAATCGATCGGCCGGAAACTACGCATAGTAGCCACCAGAGCTTCTGGCTTTGGGTCATGTGTCTCACCGGGGTCGATTACTTCAGCACGCTCGGCTACCAGCCGTCGATTGCTTATGAAGCCGCAGGCATCTTGGCGCCAATGGCCACGGTCGTGCTGGTGCTGATCACGCTCTTTGGGGCGTTGCCGGTCTATGCACACGTCGCCAGCCAGTCGCCCCACGGTCAAGGCTCGATTGCGATGCTCGAACACTTGGTCCACGGCTGGAAAGGCAAAGCGCTGGTGCTGATTCTGCTGGGCTTTGCGGCCACCGATTTTGTCATTACGAAAACCTTGAGTGCCGCGGATGCCGCGGTGCATGTCGTCGAAAACCCGTTTTGGAAGCTGCATACGCCTCCCTGGCTGCAATCCTACAACGAGCCTCAGCAGCAGTTGATCTTAACGATGTTTTTGCTCGTCCTGCTGGGCGCGTGCTTCATGCGCGGATTTCGCGAAGTGATTGGCGCAGCTGTCGTGATCGTCGGCTTCTATCTGCTGCTCAACGCCATCGTCATCGGCAGCGGCTTGGTTTATCTGCTGACGCATTCCGGCAAACTCGAAGCTTGGTTCGAGGCAGTGTCCGCCGGGGGCGATGCTTGGCATATTCGGCACATCCCGTTCGGCATCCAAGGGGCCGGCCTCGGAGCGATTGCCGCCGTCTCACTCCTGATTTTCCCCAAACTTGCCCTGGGCCTCAGCGGCTTTGAAACAGGGGTCGCGGTGATGCCGTTGATTCGTGGCGTGGCTGGCGACGATCCGCACCATCCCGCTGGGCGCATCCACAACACTCGCAAACTGTTGGCGACGGCGGCAATCATCATGTCGGTTTATTTGCTCGGCTCCGCCTTGGTCACTTCCACGCTCATCGAGCCGCGCCAATTGTTGGAGATCGACGGCGTGAAAGGAAGTGCCGCCGATCGCGCGCTGGCGTACATCGCTCATGGCGAAGCAGGGAACGTGAATCCGTTGTTCGGCGAAACTTTTGGCACCATTTACGACATTGCCACCGTGGCAATCCTGGCATTCGCCGGCGCTAGCGCGATGGCCGGACTGTTGAATTTGGTGCCGCAATATCTGCCGCGGTACGGCATGGCGCCCGAATGGGCACGCGCGGTGCGACCGCTGGTCTGCTTGTTCACCGCGATCAATCTGCTCGTCACATGGGCCTTCAATGCCGATGTCGCGGCCCAAGGCGGCGCTTATGCCACCGGCGTCTTGGTGCTGATCACCAGCGCCTGCATGGCGACGGTGATCGACCTTTATCGGTCGAGCAAGCGGTGGGGACTGTTTCGCGTGCCATACCTCTACGTCTTGATCGGGGGCGTGTTTCTCTATACGACCGTGGCGAACATCGTCGAGCGCCCCGATGGCATCAAGATCGCCAGCTTTTTTATTCTCGCGATTATCGCCTCCTCGTTTTATTCCCGGCTTCGTCGCAGCACCGAATTGCGCTTCCGCGGTTTTGAATACGTCAACCACGAATCGAAATTTCTCTGGGACAGCCTCAAGCACTTGGAATTTCCGGTCCTCGTGCCGCATCGTCCCGGCACGCGCGACCTGGAAGAAAAAGAGCAAATCATCCGTCGCCGGCATCGATTGCCGTCAGATGTGCCGATCGTGTTTATCGAAGCTGAACTGGGCGATCCCAGCGAGTTTCAGCACATTCCACTGATGGAAATCAAAGATTCCGAAGGGAAGTTCATCATTTCGGTGACCCGCTGCGTGTCGATCGCCCACGTCATTGCCACCATTGCATTGGAACTGTCGAGCGTCGGCAAGCCGCCCGAAGTCCACTTCGGTTGGTCGGACGAAAACCCAATGGCCGCCAGCATCAGCTTTCTACTGCTGGGCGAAGGCAACGTCCCCTGGATGGTCCGCGAACTGATCCGCAAAGCCGAACCCGACCGCGAACGGCGGCCGAAGGTGTTTATCGGTTAGCGATTGTTGGAAACTCGGCGCGTCGGCAAGTGCAATGCAAGTTGCAAAACCACTCCGCTGCTCTCTTGCTCGCGCGGCGAGTTTCCGATCGACCACCTCAGGGCCATTCTTTCGGCGAACGACGGCGAGCGAATTCGACCGGTTTGTCTTTGGCCAGGAAATAAACCCCAGTTCCAATCAAGAACATCAAAATCAGGAAATCGAAATAAAATAATCGAGTGGTGTCAACAATCAATTGCAACAAAGTCTAGGTGCGAGCACGGGCTTCAAGCTGACACTCTACGACTCCTACGATAGCGGGTCGCGATCGTATGTTATCCGGTCGCTACTGCTGCAACGACTTCAACTCCGCCTGCATCTGCTCAAGCACTTGCAGCGCCGCCAGCGGCGACAGCTCGTTCACGTTCAACTCCCGCAACTGCTTGACCACAAGATGCTCTTCCACCGCAAACAACGTTAGTTGTAAATCGCCGACGCGGCGAGTTTTACCCCGGCGTGCCAGCTTGGGGCGATCGTCCTCGCCCAAGTGTTCTTGTTCGAGCTGTGCCAATATTTGCTTCGCCCGCTCATTCACCTCCCGTGGCACGCCGGCCAAGCGAGCGACGTGAATGCCGTAGCTCTTGTCGGCCGCCCCTTCGATGATTTTATGCAAGAAGACGACCTGGTCTTCCCATTCTCGCACCGCCACGTTCAAATTCCGCACGCTACCAAGCGTTTTCGCCAGATCGGTCAGCTCGTGATAATGGGTCGCGAACAGCGTGCGGCAGGCGATGCGGTCGTGCAAGAACTCGACGACCGCCCAAGCCAGTGACACGCCGTCGTAGGTGCTCGTGCCGCGGCCAATTTCGTCGAGAATCACCAGACTTCGCGCCGTTGCGGTGTTCAAAATACGGGCGGTTTCGGTCATTTCAACCATAAAGGTGCTCTGACCGCGGCTGAGTTCATCGCTGGCCCCGACGCGGGCAAAAATGCGATCGCACAGCCCCAGTGTTGCTTCCTTGGCCGGTACAAAACTGCCAATCTGCGCCAGTAGCGAAACGAGCGCAACCTGCCGAATGTATGTGCTCTTGCCCGCCATGTTCGGCCCGGTGATGAGCAAAATCAGCCCATCCGCCGCGGCCTCCGTGTCGTTTGGCACAAACGAACCTTCCGGCATCAGCGAATCGAGCACCGGATGACGGCCGTCGCGAATCGTCAGCGTCGGTCCTTCAACCAACTTCGGCCGGCAGTAATTTCTCGCCCGCGCCAAATCGGCCAGCGCCGCCAGCACATCGAGCTGCGCCAGCGCATGGGCGGTCGCTTGCAATCGCTTGGCATGCGCGGCGACAAAATCGCGAAGCTGCACGAATAGTTCATACTCCAGTTCCTTCGAGCGTTCATCCGCCGTCAGCACACGCTCCTCGTATTCCTTCAATTCCGGCGTGATATATCGCTCGGCATTCTTCACCGTCTGCTTGCGCGTGTAATTTTCTGGAATCTTATGGCCGTGCGTATGGGTGACTTCGATGTAGTAGCCGAACACTTTGTTGAAGCCGACTTTCAGCGTTGAAATCCCCGTGCGGGCCGACTCATCCGCTTGATACCGCGCGATCCACTGCTTGCCCCCGGCCGCCAGTTCGTGCAAGTTGTCCAGGTCAGCGTTAAAGCCCGCTCGAATCATGCCTCCTTCGCGGCTCTGAAGAGGGCAATTGTCCACCAGCGCTGATTCCAATCGGGCGCGAATCTCGGGACAAAGATCGACTTCCGCCTCCAGTCGCGAAAGCAATACGCTGTTTCGGCCGGTCATCTTCGCCTTCACCGCCGGCAGCGCCGACAGCGTTTGTCCAAGGTGTGCAAGATCTCGCGGGCTCGCCCGGCCGGTGGTGATGCGAGCCAGCAGCCGCTGAATGTCGTAAATGCCGCGCAGTTTCTCGCGCAATTCGTCGGCCATCCGCCCGTCGGCAACCAACTCCGCAACCGCGTCGAGCCGCTCGTCGATCTCGGTCAAGTTCACCAGCGGATTCGCCACCCAGTCTGCCAGGTGTCGCGAACCCATGGCCGTCGTGGTGCGGTCGAGCACTGCCAGCAGCGATCCTTCTCGCCGGCCGTCGCGCATCGTGCGGCTGATTTCCAAGCTCCGGCGCGTCGATTCGTCGATCTCCAGCGTCGTGCCGGTGTAATAAGGCAACAGTCGATCGAGATGCGCGAGCGAAGTTTTTTGCGTTTCCGCCAAGTAATCCAAAATCGCCCCGGCCGCCCGCAGCGCCAGCGCGTCTCGTTCATTGTCGAACCCAAACCCTTCGAGCGTCGCCGTACCAAACTGCTTTGTTAAGGCTTGTGTCGCCGTTTGCAAAGAAAACGCCCAAGTCGGCCGCCGCGTATAGAGAGTCTTCGCGGGACAGACATTCCTGTCTGCCGCCACCGGCGCACCGCGGATGGGCAAAGATGCCTGTCCTGCCAACGGGCCATTTCGATTCGCGGGCAGCAACTCCGACTGCTCGTCCACCAGGCATTCCGCCGCATCGATCCTCGCCAACTGGTCGGCGAGCTTCTCGCGCGCGAACACCGCGGCATGAAATCGCCCCGTCGATAGCTCGACCCAGGCCAATCCGACGGAAGCTTGCTCCTTGTCGCCACCGCCAATCACCGCCGCCAGATAATTGCTCTCCCGCGGATCCAGTAGCGCATCGTCGGTGAGCGTTCCCGGCGTCACCACGCGCGTCACTTCGCGTTTCACGAGCCCCTTGGCCAGCCGCGGGTCTTCCATCTGCTCACAGATCGCCACGCGCACGCCGAGCGAAACGAGCTTCCCCAAATAGCTCTCGAGTTGATGATGCGGAAAACCTGCCATCGGCGTGGCATTTTCGCCTTTGTCGCGGCTGGTCAGCGCCAACCCCAACAGCCGCGCCGCCGTTCGCGCATCGTCGTGAAACAGCTCGTAAAAATCTCCCATCCGAAACAGCAACAGCGCATCGCCACAGGCCGCTTTCGCCTCGCGATATTGCCGCATCATGGGAGTATCTGCCATGAGGGCGATGGTAGCAAAGCAAGTTGAAACGCGGAAGCACGAAGGCGGAAAGACGAGTTGATGCGCGTAAGGCAATCCTCTGCATGGTCGCCCTTGACGCTTTTTTGAATCCCCAGCCACCGATCAGGAAGCGGTTAGGCCGGCCCCGCCTCCTCACGGGCGCGGCTCGGAAAGGCATCAATCTTCAACGGTCAGAGGATCCGTTCGCTTCTTGAGCGCACAATCGTGTGCTATTCCGCCACGATCGTCGCGGGAGGCGGAGTCCAACTACCATCAATAATCGATGGAGTTTTTTCTTTTGGCCAATAGAGCCGCATCATGAGGATAAACTTGCCTTTGGGAGCAGGAAGCCAGTTGGCTTCCTTGTCCTTGCTTGGCGATTTGTTCTGGATATAGATGTCGAGCGAGCCATCGGCGTTGTACTTGAGATCGTTACGCGGACTCACCGTGTACTTATTGAGCGGATTGTCAACGAAGAAATAGTCGGCGTTGTACATGGTGATTGACCAAAAAGCGTTTACCGGAGGGGTTTGGCCTTTGGGAAAATGGATCGTGTACTTGTGGGTTCCGCGATAGGGATGGCCGTCGCCGTCCACTTCAGAAGTTGGATAGACGGCATCCTGAGGCCGATTGGCGCCAAGGCCAATTGCCGTAATAAAGGCGCGCTCAAGATAATCGGTGCCGTATACGCCGGTCTTGGTTGTGAAAATCCAACCATTGTTGTCCTTGCCTGCCTTTTTGAAGTGGCCCATGATTTGCCCCTGAGCTGACTTAGGAATGCGAGCGGCCACGTCGGCCGAGAGCTTGCTTCCATCGAACTTTTCCCCTGGAACGATGCCGATCTTCGCCATTTTCTCAACCATTGGACCATCGGCCTTTGCCGGCGGATTATCTTTCATCAGAGTTGCAAGCAGATTGAAGTAAGCACCTGCATCGAGCGCGTGAACCTGTTCGCGGACAGGTGTTTTCATGTCGATCGTTGGATCCACGGCTCTGCGCGGTGGCGTGTATGGCTTGCCAAAGGCGCTGAGCGGCACGAGCTGATACCGATCCATGATTGCGTGGACGGCCTGGTAGTCCTCGGGCGTTCCAGTGCAATACGTTCGACCCAAGATCCAGACCATGTTCGTGGGCGACTTGAGTTCCGTGACACCGCCGGGAAGCTTGCCTGTCCAATGTGGTCCAGTGATCGCATACGTTTGCGCTTTGGTACCTGTTGTCCGCTTGCCCGGCACCGTAAACACATCCGTCCAGCCGCTGAGCATGGGCATTAAGTAATATCGTCCGTCCTCGTCCGGCAGGCTCAAGACATACGGCTCCTTCGCGAGATCGAGCCAGGCCGTCGAATACAGGGTGTCCGCGTTCGGAGCGGTAACGTCCGTAAACGTGGCATCCGGGTACCTTCTCATCAAGACGAATTGCCCCATTGGAGCATGTGTACCTTCTGGTGAGACCGCATTCGTCATGACGCGACGCGTAATCTCCATCGTCACGAGTGGATAACCATAAACGTAAGTGTCCGCGCCGATTTTGAATGCTTCCTCATCCGAGAGATTCTCGGCGCTTGCAGCGCCCAAGCAGGTGACAATGGTTAAAACAATGACGAGTGCGGTGAGTTTACGCTGATGTGCTTTCATCGAAGCCTGATATTTCAAGAGCCGCTGGACCAAAGGGACCAGAAACGAACGGAGTAAACGGGTTGTTTGTTTGCAATCCGCAAACTAGAAAAATGTGGAGTGCGTCATATTATCAGCTTTAATGGCGACTCGCGAAGTGCCCGGAGGGCCGAAAAACCTCGCATTGAAGTCATTAAACTCCCGGAAGTCCGGCTCACTTCGGCTGTAGATCGACGGTTACTTGCTTGATCGTGCCGTTAAATCGGAACGGTGGCGTATAGGCGTCGTCGACCGCCGAGCCGGTGTCTTCGCCAATGTCCAAAGCGCCGCCAAGCCCCAGCGTGATGCCTTGAGTCTGCTTGATTCGACCTTCCCCCACTTTCTTGCCGTTGACGAAGATCGATAGCGTGCCGCCCTTGCCCATGCCGCCGCCGTCGTAGTGGAATTCGCCGCGCAGTTTCACGACGCCGCTGGGAAGTGGCGCCGCGGATGTCGCGCGGGTCATCGATCGGCCCAGAAAGTTGCCCGCGAACACCGGACGGCCGTCGCGCACATACAATCCATATCCGCCGTCGCTGCCTCCCATCGAGAAAATCGCGCCTTCGGTCTTGTCTCCCTTCGTGTCCACCTCGGCGGTAATCGAGAACGACTTGTTGAGAACGTTCGGAGCGCTCCCCGCGGGCAACGCAACCACGCCGGGGAAATAGGTAAACGACGTGCGATTTCCCGTCAGCGACGGCCGCCCTTGCAGCTCTCCATTGAGTCGCTCCGTCTTGCGGCCATCGAGGGGCAACACGCGGTATCGGGCCGCCTCGGTCCACCACAAATCTTGCAGTTCGCGCAGCTTTGCGGGGTTGTCGTTGGCCAGATCGTTCGCCTGACTGAAATCTTCGTCGAGGTGGTACAGTTCCCACGTGGCCGTGTCGGGGTTGGCGGGCTTGGCATCTCCAACCCAGGGAATATTGACGCGCGAGGCCGCCCACCAACCGTCATGGTAAATGCCCCGATTGACGAACATCTCGAAGTATTGCGTGCGACGATGGCCAGATGCGTTCGCGTTGTCGAACGAGTAGACCATCGAAGCGCCTTCGAGCGGTCGTTGTGCGACGCCGTCCAGCGTCTCCGGAAACGGTACGCCGACCGCTTCGTAAATCGTCGGCGCGATGTCGATCACGTGATGAAACTGCGTGCGCACGCCTCCTTTGTCTTTGATCTTGGCCGGCCAGGAAACCGCCAGCGGATTGCGCGTTCCGCCGAGGTGCGAGGCAATCTGCTTGGTCCATTGGAACGGTGTATTCATTGCCCACGCCCAGCCCGCCGGGAAATGATTGAAATGTTTCGGCCCGCCGATTTCGTCGATGTGTGTGAGATTGTCCGCGAGCGATTCGGGGACGTTATTGAAGAATGAATTCTCGTTCAAGAGGCCCACCAGGCCCCCTTCGGCCGATGCGCCATTGTCGCCGACTTCGTAAAAAATCAGCGTGTTGTCGGCATCCGGCAGCGAGCGGACGACTTCCAACAGCCGCCCCATTTCGTAGTCGGTTTGCGCAGTGAACGCGGCGAAAACTTCCATCATTCGCGAAAATAGCCGCTTTTGGTCGGCCGACAATGAATCCCAGGCCGGCAGTTCTTGGGGCCGCTTCGTGAGCTTGGCGCTGGCGGGTACAACGCCGAGTTTCTTCTGCCGCGCAAACGTCTGCTCGCGATAGGTGTCCCAGCCCATGTCGAACTTGCCGCGCTGGCGGGCAATGAATTCCGGCGAAACGTGGTGCGGGGCATGTGTCGCGCCAGTTGACATATAGAGGAAGTACGGCTTATTTGCGGCAATACTACGCGTGCGGCGGAGCCATGCCACCGCTTTGTCGACGAGATCAGCCGTCAGAATATATTTCGGATCCTTCGAGCGCGGGACGAGTTCGTGATTTTCGTAGAGCGTCGGCTGCCACTGATCCATGTCGCCCCCCATGAATCCATAGAAGTAATCGAAGCCCAGGCCGCTTGGCCAACGATCGAACGGGCCGACCTGGCTGGTTTCCCAATCGGGCGTGTTGTGGTTCTTGCCAAACCACGCGGTGGCGTAGCCGTGTTGCCGCAGCACTTGGCCGATCGTGCCCATGTTCTTGCCGATGATGCCGGTATAGCCGTCGTAGCCGGTGGCCGCTTCGGTGATGACGCCGGTGCCTGCCGAGTGATGGTTGCGCCCAGTGAGTAGCGCCGCGCGCGTCGGCGAACACAACGCCGTCGTGTGGAACCGCGTGAAGCGCAGTCCGTCGGCCGCAACCTTGTCGAGCGCTGGCGTTGGCACTTGGCCGCCGAATGTGCCAAATTGCCCATAGCCGGCGTCGTCGATCAAAATGTAAACAATGTTCGGCGCGCCCTGGGGAGGTCGAATCGGCTGAGGAAACTCGGGAGTATCGCTCTCGGCGAGCGTGCGACCGACGCTGCCGCGATAGTGAAAATCGGGGTACGGCAATACGTTGGCCGGTTGCGGGGCGACGGATCGAACGGAGTTTTGATTGCCCGGTTTTTCTTGCGCCTGTGCGACAACGACGCACCACAAGCAGCCCAGTAGGGCAGCGACAGAGATTCTGAACATTTTGCGAGTTCCTGGATAAGGTTTCCGAACGACTCAGGTACGACAAGCCGAGGCCATTCTACAGACTTTGCCCAGCGGTAGCACCTGTCGACCGAAAAAACGGTGCGGCTCGATCGGACGGCCTTTACCACCAGCCGCCCCAGGGAATGAGCGGCGCTCGCGGCGACCAGTTGTATTGCTTGGGGCTCATCGGAGTTTGGTAGCTGCCAAATTCGCCGGCTTTCGATTCACCGGCGCGTTGCATCGCGGAGCGCTCGTCGGTTCTGAACCGCTCGACGCTTTGCATTTGCTCGGTACGGCCTTGATTGAAAACGGCGCGCTCTTGCTTCAAGTGCAACTCTTTGGAACGGATATTTTGGATGGCTTCTTCGATTTGGGCCGCGCTCATCGACCAGACGTTGGTAATCCCCAGCCGCTGAAAGACCTGCTTGCGATAGCCGTCAGCGGCTACGGACAGAAATTGCCCCAGCCATTCTCGGCCTTCGGTGGCGTCTTGGCCGAGCAGCACCTTGAGCTTGGCCTCCCATTGGTCGAGGAACTGCTGCAGTTCGGCGGCCGACATCTTCTCGATTTCCGCGGCCAATCGAGCTTTGATCTCGGCGACTTGCTGCGGCGAATAGACGACTTGCATCGACAGCCATTCGTGAAATTCCTTTTGCATTTCGCGCCAGCGAGAGCTATCGAGGATCAGTTCCTTGGCGGCGGCGTCGGGCTTGGAGCCGGTCGCTGGCGGCTGGGCCATCGAACCGAGTTCGCTCGCGGCGACGATTGCGATTGCCAAAGCAGTTCGGAGCACAAGTGGTTGTGCGATGGACATAAAGTTCTCGTAAAGGATTGCAAAAAAAATCGACCGGTGGTGCCCGTTCGCCATCCGAGCAAGCGGTGGCCGCGACCGTGCCTTTCTCGATCGATGAATGGCCGCTAGCGGCTGCGAGTTAACTCCACTTCGAGAATCGTTTCCGGCGAATCGCCGGAAACGGTTTTCAGTTTCCAATTCAGCTTGTCTTTGCCGACAAATTTGTAGATCTGCGTCATCGACGTTGTTTTGCCGCTGGGCTGCGTCCCTTTCGACGCGACCATCCACACGTTGCCTTCCAAACTCCACAAGCTTTCCGCATAGCCGCCGTCTTCGTTGAAGGTCCAAGATCGGATTTCGTGGATCTTTGGATCCCAACCGACAACTTGTTTGCCGTGGAAGATTTCGCGGCCCTCGGAAGTGGCGACAAAATCGCGGAGCATGTAGGTCTTGCCGGCATTCCATTTGGAATTGATCTGCAACGATATTTTGTCGGACTTGCCGGACCAACTCCCGATAAACGGTTCGAGCATGGCCAGGCGGTCGGCGGGAGACGGCGGCGCATCGATCCGCGACTCGGTTAGGCTGGCCAGCTTCCAAGCTTTGTCGCGTCGCACCCAGATCGCGGAAAAATGCCCCGTGAGTGGTTCGCCGTTTTTAGGCTTCAGCCGGCTGGTTCCCTCTTGCAT
>JADZDJ010000199.1 GCA_020851115.1 Pirellulales bacterium | reverse complement strand
TGCGCACCAAGCCGGGCGGCGTTTCTTACGGGGCTTTGAGCGAGAACGGCGATCAGGGTTTGGTGAGTGAAGAAGCGACGAAGCCCGGCGAGCCGTAAGCGTTAGCGCCCGGAGTATTATGAATTAAACGCAGAGCACGCGAAGGCGCAGAGGGCCGCGGAGAAAGAACACTAATAACCGCTAATCAACACTAATAGGAATTCAAGAATTATTGGTAATTAGTGCCTATTAGTGTTCCTCTGCATTGAAGACCGGCGAACAAGTCTGCTCGCGGCTATGGCAGCTATTTTTGTGCTATCGCAGTGCACTTCGCTTCGCCATCCACCAGCCCCTCACTCGCCGTCCGAACGCGAATTTCGCCCGGCTGGCCTTCGATGGTGCGGAGAATCAGCATGGCCTTGCCGTTGAAAAGCTTCCGCTTGTTTCCCTGGAACGGCTCGAACGACATCGGGTTCCCGTTGCCGACGCCGGCAATCTCCGCAGGGCCGTCGATAGCGAACATCACCTCGTTATCAGCCAAAGGGCAGGGGATGCCATCTTGGTCAAACGCTTCGACCAGCACGTAACACAAGTCGTCGCCATCGGCCGTGAGTTCGGTGCGGTCGGGAGTTAACCGAAGCTGTGCCGGTTCGCCGGCCGTTCGCACGAAGGCCTCGCCGATCTGCTTGCCATTCTTATAAGCGGCGGCCTTTAGTTCACCGGGTTCATAAGGCACTTCGTTCCACCGCAGTCGGTAATCGTAAGTCGGCAGATAGAAGGCCGACTCGACCGGCTCGGAATAGACGCCCACTTCCCGAATGCACGGCCAATACGTGGCCCAAGGGACGGATCGCACTTCATTGATCTCGATCCGCAGGTATCGAGCATTCACATCAACCCCGTGCATGCCGGCGTGTTCACCACCTTGCCCCTGGGCCTGATCGCTGGCTTTGTGGGTAACGACTGTTTGCCATTCCTTCCCATCCTCAGAAGCTTTCACCACATAGCCGTAGCGCTTGGATTCACGCTCGAAGGCCAGTTCCAGGTATTTAATGGGCCGCGACTGGCCCAAATCCAACTCGAGCCACTGCTGTGGATCGGCACTGCCGGCGAACCAACGCTGCAGGTAGTTGCCATCAACCACAAGTTCCGGCGACGTATCAGGCCGCGAGGAACTCGCCGTTACCTTCGCGCTGGCGGCAAAGTTTTCGGGCCGTGGCGGCGTTTCACCCTTGGTGCGTAGGCCTAGCGATTTGCCGTTGAGAAACAGCTCAGCGGAATCGCCATTCGTGTAAACGAACACCGGCACCGGCTGGCCTTCACGTCCCTGCCAGTTCCAGTGCGGCAGGATGTGGACCGTCGTTTCATCGGGCCGCCAATGACTGCGGTACAGCCAGAAGCGATCCTTGGGCAGGCCGCACAGGTCGACCGCGCCGAAGTACGAACTGCGGGCTTCGTTATCGAAGGGGGTAGGTTCGCCGAGATAGTCGATGCCCGACCACACAAAATCGCCGGCCACATACCGGTCCTGTTCCATCAGCGCGAACTCGCGGTCCGGCACGTCGGCCCACGGAGCCGTGTTGTAGTCGTACGACGACACTTGCCGAGCCGGGGAATAATCGGTCTTCGACGCGGGGAGCGGCAATTCATAAAACCCGCGTGTGCTCACTGTGGCCGCGGACTCGCTGTAAATGATCGGCTTCTCGGGGAAGCGTTCGTGAAACAGCTTGTAGTGGCGGCAGTAATTCCAGCCCATGAAATCGAGTGCCTTGAAGAGATCGCCGCGGCCGAGGTCCGGCAAATGCGATGCGATGCCCACGGGTCGAGTCGCATCATACTTCCGCACGACATCGCGCATCATCGCCACTCGTTCCGGCGTGAGCCCTTCGCCGCCGGGGCCGATTTCGTTGCCGATCGACCATACGAACACACTCGGGTGATTGCGATCGCGCAGCACCATGCTCCGCAAGTGTCGCTCGGCATGTTCCTCGTGCGAAGGCTTGCCGTCGACCCGGTCGGCGGTCGCATCCCACTTGTCGAAGCATTCGTCCCAAACGAGGATTCCCATCTGATCACACAGGTCGAGCATCTCTGCCGCAGGCGGATTGTGGGCCGTGCGAACCGCGTTGACCCCCATGTCTTGCATGATTTCGAGCTGTCGCTGCATGGCACGCTTGTGGAAGGCACCGCCGAGTGGGCCGTGATCGTGATGCAGATTGACGCCTTGTAGCTGGACACGTCGCCCGTTGAGTTGCAGTCCGTTTTTTGTGAGTTCAGTCGTACGAATTCCAAAGGGAATCCAGGCTTCGTCGAGAATTGTGTGATCAGCAATCCACAAGTCCCCTCCCCGGCCCTGAGAGGCCGACCCTCCCTCAGGGAGGGTCGGACGCGGTAGCGGCCGGGGAGGGGCTAGAGGTGGGGCTCCGGATACGCTCCTAGTATCGGGATGCAGCAGCACGACGGCCGTGTAAAGTTTGGGATCGTCGATGTCCCAACGCTGCGGGTTCTTCACTTCCATGGAGAGGGTGACATCCTTAGACCCGCCTGCAGGAACAGTCACCTTCTCGGTTCCCGACCCCGCCAATGAACTGCGCGTGGAGTCCGGATGGCGAAGTTGCACCTCAACGACAACATCGGCTGGGAGATCGCCGTGGTTTTCGATGGTCGTGGCGACGTTGACCTTTGCGGTCGTATCGCTGATCTCGGGCGTGGTGACTTGAGTGGCCCAATGGCCCAGATGCACGGGGCCGCGGAGCTCGAGCGTCACCTTGCGGTAGATGCCCGCCCCCGGATACCACCGCGTACCATGCTTGGTCGTATCGACACGCACGGCGACGATGTTCTTGCCGCGCAAGTTCACCTGGTCGGTGATGTCGATGCGGAACGGCGTGTAGCCGTAGTCCCATTCACCGGCGAGCTTGCCGTTCACATAAACCTTAGGGAACGCCATCACGCCGTCGAAATCGAGATAGACCCGCGAACCTTCTGGGCGGTCGAGATCAAACGACTTGCGGTACCAGCCGACACCTTTCCAGGGGAGTTTCGCCGACGACCCGCTGGGTTCACTGGGATTGAACGGTCCGGCAATCGCCCAATCATGCGGCAGTCGCACTGGTGTCCAAGCCGCGTCGTCGAACTCTGTTTGCTCCGCGCCACTGGGATCGCCTTTCGTGAATCGCCAATCCTTGCGGAAGTCGAGTGATGCGGACTCAGCTGCCCTCAATGCCGCGGCATGGGCTGCAACCGCAAGTAAAAAAACGAGACACGCTTGAAAGCCCAGGAGAGACGGACGAACAGTGGTACAAAGCATGATATGCAGTCGTGGAGTCGGTATAGATCGTCAACGAAAAGCGAGAGACATTGTCACTATCCCATCATATCAAAGCTGATACGGGCGACTGGCCACCATTGCGCAAAAAACTTGCGAGAGTACGGATGCAATTCGAAAGAATGAAACGCGGAGATCGCTAAGGCGCAGAGGGACGCAGAGAGATTTTTAGCTTTCTCTGCGGCCCTCTGTGACTTGGCGTGCTCTGCGTTGAAATCTTTTTTTGCGGAGGGAGTTGTTTTAGTCACGGACGGGCACGGATGAAACACGG
>JADZDJ010000198.1 GCA_020851115.1 Pirellulales bacterium | reverse complement strand
TGATCGCCTACGCCTTCCTCCAGTATCGCCGACTTAAAACAGCGAAGCGGGAAAAAAATCAACGGGCCTCCGCCCCAACCAACATTGCCGGCCGTGCGTCACGCCATCCTCGAACTCATCGCTCGACTACCGCCGCAGCGATGCCCGCACTGCCGGAACTGGATTTGCAGCGAGCAGCGGCGTGAGTAAATCTGCCAAAGTAGTGCTAGACCCTTCTCTCGTCCAGAATCCAGCCAAATCGCTTCCGCGTTTCGTCGATCACTTCTCGCGACGGCATGTTGACCTTGGGGAATCGAGCACGCCAGTAAAACGGACGGCATGCATCGATAATCGCTCGGCTCATGGTAAAGTCTCCCCGCTCACGCTTTTCCGGAGGGAGCCGCGGGTCGATCGCGGATGACCAAGCATTATTGATGATATCAATGGATGTAGCCGGATCGGACCGCGTCAACATCGCCCAGATCAGCTCATTCAAATCCGACACGTCGATGTCATCGTCGACCACGACTACGTACCGCCCAGCATAACCTCCGACCTGGCATTGAGCTGCGACGTGGCCAGCCTGCGAGGAGTGGCCTGCATAACGCTGATTGATCGACACAGCGATCAGCATCCTGGCGCCGCCAACCTCATGCGCCCAAACGTTGGCGACATCGGGAATGCCGGCAGCTTGTAAACTTGCTTTTAGCAATGCCGAACGAGCGATAGCTCGATAGCGCGAATATTCGCTCTGTCCCAGCTCGTGTACGCACCCAAGGATAATGGGGTCGTTCCTATGGTACACTGCCTCGACCCGCACCACCGGCTCGGGTCGCGGTTCCCCGATGTAGTAACCAGTCCACTCACCAAGCGGCCCCTCCTCACGCACCTCATTGGGATGAATCCACCCCTCCAAAACGATCTCTGCCCCGGTGGGAAAGGGCAGCCCCGTCAGCTTGCCGCGCACGCATTCGACCGGCTTTCGATAAAGTCCACCTAAGACGTCATATTCCGAGACGCCATATGGTAGATCAGCGCCGGTCAAGAGAAATTGCATTGGATTTCCACCCAACACGATCGCGATCGGCATGGGCTCGCCGCGAGCCATCCATTTTTCAAGATGAATACGGCCATGTTTCCCTGGCGTGATGTAGATACCAACCGATCTCTCGTCATGCACCATAATCCGGTACGTGCCCTGGTTTAGCCAGCCATCGTCCGGATCTTGCGTGATACAATAGCATCCTGTCCCGATATAGCGCCCGCCATCGGCTTCATGCCATTTGGGCGATGGAAACATCGTGATGTCGACGTCGTCCTTAAAATATGCGTTATCCAACACCGGCCCGTGACCCACGATGGCGTGCTTGATCGGCTTGTTATCAGGATTCATGTAGACCTTGAGAAAAGCGTCTGACAGTTCGATCTTTGAGAGAGTCGTCGGGAAGCCGAGCGTGACGTTCGCTCGTTTCCCGCCAAAAAAATTTGTGAGCACACGGAAGCCCTTCCGGACACCAGGAATGTCTTCAAAAAGCGCGCAAGGTGCGCGATCGTCGCGCTGCAGCATCGCGCCAACCATGCCAATCTCGCGTTCCCAGGTGATGCCCTGAAGGCGCTTAATTTCACCAAGCCTGTCGACCTGCTCGATCCATTCCCGAAGGTCGACATAAGTGAGATGATGAGCGGCATGCCTTTCCGTATTCATGATCACTTCTTCTCAATTCCCAGCTCGCTGGCCGCAGCTGAACGGTGGAACTCGCTCGGGTCAATTCGTCGCACCCGAGGTCATACCCTAGCGCAGCTTGCCCGATCTACCCCGCAGTGCGATACGCGATCACTGCGCAACTTTTTAAAAAGCAGATATGCCGATTATGTGGTTGTGAAAGCTGCTAGGGAAAATCCATAATTAATCTCCCTTTGGAGCCCATTAGTGGATCCAAAGTGGAGGATACTTTCCACAGGAAACGCAAAGTATGTCAACGAATATTGCTTACCGGCTCGGTTTAATTGCTTGGTGTGCAGCGCTACTCACCGCGCTGATGTCCTTCGTTGGAATTTCTTACGCATATGCTCAGGAGTGGCCGGTTCGCCCAGTGCGAATCATCGTGCCGTACCCGGCCGGTGGCTCGACTGACTTCATGGCCAGGATTGCTGCTGATCAACTCAGTAAGCGCTTCAACCAGCCATTCGTTATCGAAAATCGTGGCGGGGCCGGGGGCGTAACCGGCACGGAAGCTGCGATTCGCGCTCCGAAGGACGGGCACACGCTCTTTTTTGCTAGCGGATCGGTGCTATCCGTCATGCCCTTAACGCAGAGAGTTTCTTTCGATCCATTGAAGGAATTGCTGCCCGTCAGCATTTTTGGTGAGAACTCGCAGGGCATTGCGATCAACTCAAAGCTTGGCATAACCAACGTACGCCAGTTGATCGATTTGGCCCGCGCCAATCCGGGAAAGATCAATTATGCCAATGCCGGGTTCGGAACGACGAGCCATCTCGCGCCAGCTGCTTTTGCGGCAAGTGAAAAGCTCGAAATGGTGGCAATTCCCTATCAAGGTGGAGGCAATGCGGTTACCGCCGTCATCAGAGGCGATGCCCATTTCTATTTCGGCAATACTTCAGATTCGATCGCCCAGGCGAAAGCAGGAAATTTGCGGTTGGTCGCAATTTCTACACCGAAGCGCAAGCCGCAATTCCCGGACATTCCGACAATTGCCGAGACAGTCCCGGGATTCGTGATCGTGAATTGGAACGGATTCTTTGCTCCCGTGGGAGTTCCTGCGGATATTGTTCGTAAGCTTGAGCAAGCCGTTATCGAGATCTGTCAGGATCCTGAGACCATCGCGAAACTAAGCAAGGTCGGCATTGACGCCGTAGGAGCGACCCAAGCCGAGACGAAAAACGTTATACAGCGCGAATTGCCGCTCTATGCGGCGGCGGTTGATGCCGCTGGAATTCGGCTAAAGTAATCGCCGCTGTCGGCGATGCCCGCCGGCAAGGCATTTTGCAGTAGATGCACCATCAGCTCGTCTTCATCTACTGGGCGACAACTCGATCTGATGAATAAGCCCGTTGCTTGCTAACCACGCGTAGATGGTTGTCGGTGAACAATTTCTAAGTGACTGATTGGGAATCGGCTTTTGGGCTGGATGCGGGTTTGAGATTGCAAGGTTTTGGGGCAGAAGGCGCCAAACCTTGCAGTTTTGTTTTTTGATTCCCTT
>JADZDJ010000197.1 GCA_020851115.1 Pirellulales bacterium | reverse complement strand
CTTACCGCCAGCCTCGACGCCGACGTGAAGGCCTGGCAACCGGGCAAATGGTCGCTGCTTTATTCCGTGTTTTCGTGCTTTCGTGATCCGATCTTCGCCCGCCCTAATCCCAAATATCTAATCCCTCGCCTCTTGACGTGAACCTATACATGCGATAACATGAACAGGTCAGCACCATCGCTGGTGCGGCCCGCCGTGCCGAATGGCATGCGGTGGCCGATGATTTTTGACAAGTTAAACTCCGCATACCGCAACCCGCGGCCACCACCCGGCCGTGTCGCAGTTCGCTCAAGGCTTATCACTCGACAAATTCCCCATGCCCGCCCCGCGCTTTTGCATGATGTTGCCGATTGACGCCCGCACGATTCAAAAAACATCCAGTATCCGGCAGCCACCCTCCTTATTTTCCATCGACCCTCGCCACGCCTCAAACCTCGAAAACACTCGTAAATTCCCGATCCATTTCGCTTCCGCCTTCCATTTTTTTGCGCACCCCCCCGGAAATGAACCGGAAATGAATGCCGCGATAATCTTCGCAGCGCTCGAGAAAAACGCACTTTTCCAGTTTCTTCATTTCCACCACAAAAATATTTTCCGAAATCGCACGATGACACCAAACGCAAATTCCCCCGAGATTAACCCATAGGAGATCAAAAAACACCGATTCAGTCGCTCATCATTCATCATCCCTCATTGCGGCTCCGCAAGGCTCTCGACCCCGCACAGGGCCTCAGGGCGAAAGCAGGAGGAAGCCGGTGACCAAATCCTTCGTCATTGCGCCGGGTTTGCAATCACCGTTTGCTTCGCTTTGAGCAGTTCCTGCAAATGCGCCTCCACGCAGCCTGCGAGCACGCCGGGGTTGTAGCCCCCTTCGAGCACGCTGACGATGCGCCCCTTGGCATGCGCGTCGGCGACTCGTTGAACGGCTTGCGAAAGCAGCGAGAAGTCTTCGATCTCCAGGCCCAGCGAACCGACGGGGTCGTCGCGGTGGGCATCGAAGCCGGCGCTGACGAGGACCAGTTGCGGCCGTAGTTGGTCGGCGAACTTTTCGAGCGCACTGGTGAAGCGAGAGACGTAATCCTTTCGCTCGACGCCAAATTGCACCGGCACGTTGACCGTCGTTCCCAGGCCGCGCCCGCCGCCGGTTTCATCGGCGTCGCCGGAGCCAGGGTAGAATGGCCAGCGGTGGATGGAGAAGAAGCCGATTTGCGGATCGGTCCAGAAGGCATCTTGCGTGCCATTGCCGTGGTGAACGTCCCAATCGACGATCAGCACGCGGTCGAGTCGGTGTTCGCTCGTCGCCACTCGCGCGCCGATGGCCACGTGATTGAAGAGGCAAAATCCCATCGCACTGCGCTCTAGCGCATGATGCCCCGGCGGGCGCACCAGGCAGAGAGCATTGTTCGATTCGCCGCCGATGACGCGATCGACGGCGTCGGCCACTGCGCCGGCGGCCAACAACGCGACCTCGTAGGAGGCGTCGCCGACTACCGTATCGGCTTCGATCCGTCCTCCCCCTCGAATGGAAAATTCTTTGACGCGGGCGACGTATTGGTGCTGGTGGACTCGCGTGAGCCGCTCCATCGTCAGAGGCGGCCAATGGATACGACGGCAGCGTTCGACGAGCGACTGACGCTGCAAATGTCGCATGACTTGCGTCAGCCGCTCGGCCCGTTCGGGATGCGCGCCGGTTTGGTGATCGAGAAAGCGGTCGTGGTAGTAGAGCAGGGTCATGGGATGGCTTGCAGGCTGGTAACAGCGTGAGCAGGCGGTCTCAATTCTAGCGAGTTTTGATGGCCGGGCGTTCAAAGCCTCAAATCAAACCAGGAAGAAGCTGGTCGCAGTGAGCCAACAAACTTTACAATTTTACAGCAAAAATGCATCGCTGGTCGACGCTCAATACTTGACTCTCGGTCCGCACAACCCTCAAATAAATGAGACTTGATCGGTCGTCGGCAATTGGCCGTCCAGGTGGCAACTCGATCAGTTCTTTGTTTCCAAGCTCTCTTGACCCCATTTTTCTTTCTTGTGAAGGAGTGACCTATGAAAGCACGTGCGATCTTGGCGGTGATGTCTGCATTGGCCGTGGGCGGACTTGTTGTCGGAGCGACGGCCGCCGTCGAGACTGTGCCGGGCAAAGATGTGAAGTGTCCGGTGTCGGGCAAGCCGGTGAATCCCGAAGCGTCGGTGATGTTCGAGGACTGCAAGGTCTACTTCTGCTGTAATAATTGTCCCAAGGCATTTAATGCCGACACAACCCATGCGAAGTTCGGCGCGAAAGCTCATCATCAAATGGTGCAAACCGGACAGCTCAAGCAAGTCGCCTGTCCCTTTTCCGGCAAGCCGTGCAAACCGGAAACCAAAGTGACGATTGACGGCGTCGATGTTTGCTTCTGCTGCAACAACTGCAAGGGCAAAGTCGAAAAGGCGGCGGAAGACGCGCGGATCGACTTGGTGTTCAAAGACACTTCCAAGGGCTTTAAGCCGGCCAAAGATATCGAGAAGGAAGCAAAGTAATCGTTGGATTGCCGATAAAACATCGCCGATTTGGCCGGGGAGAGGCAGCGCTTTCCCCGGCTGTTTTTTGGGTGTCAGGGGTTTTTGCTGTATGGATTGACGGGAACCGGGAGGAACGAATGAACTATCCTTGCCGCGCCGGCGTAGGAAATGTGTTCCGTTTGGCTTGGTTCAGCACCATGGAGCTTGGCTCGTCGGTTTGCTTGTTTCGAGAAGGCAACTTCCATGTTGAAGATGATAATCCGATTCCCTCATTTGCCGCTGTATCGGGGGCGTCGGCGAAGTGATTTGCCTCGGACATAACCTGTTTAGATATTCACTATTGGAAGCTGACGGCGGCTTCGAACTCGCCTTGTCGGGCTGTTGGCTACGAATACATTTCGAATCGTCATCGAGAAATCGCGTTATTCGTTTGGGTCGTCTCCGAGATCGCGCAGGCGCTTCAACCGAGCCATCCGTCCACCCGCGGCGGGTCGGAAGGTTGCCCGGTGGTTTGGTCCGTTGCCCCGGCCAAACGCATCAGCACATCCGGCCCGCCCGCGTTTCTCCTGGCGGCGTTTATTTTACGACTGCCAACAGCAATTCGAGATAGCTGCGGCGCTCGCTATCGGTAAGCTGTAGTTCCGCAGCCAGTGATGTTAGGCGTTGTTTGGCCGCATCAACGCCTGCTTCATCCGCAACCAGTTCCATCTCCAAAAATGCGCCGAGTCGCTCGACTTCGTCCAGTGCGATTTCGATTTCAGTCCCTTCCCAAAATAAGTGAAAAACGCGGCGCAGCTTGCGAACCGTGGCGACTTTGCGAAAACCCAGCGCAAGCAGCAGTTCGGTAAACGACTCAGCCATCGCCGCGCCGACGGGCAGCGGCAATTCTAGCTCCCGACGCGTTTTTGTGGCGACGTCGAACTTGGGGCCTTTATACGTGACGAAATTTGCTTCGCCGATTTGCCTTAGCCGCAAAGCCTCATCGGTTTGCGCGAAATCGCGGGTCGGGTGATTGAAATAGTGATCCACTTGCGCCATTTCCGAACCACGACATGCTCCGATCTCAGCCAAGCGGCGGTCGATGGCCTCTGAATCGACAAGCGGGAACTTTTGTTCGACCTCGATGTGCATGGGAAATATCCGCGTTTGCCAAGGGCAGACGAAGTCTACCCCAGCGATTATGATGCTGGTTGGACCTTCCAAGCTTACTTGTTTCTAAAACCCTGTGCCAATCCGGGGTGTCGGAATGAACGCAAAAACCAGTTCTCCATGGGGCCGTGTCGTGTTTTGGGGCGTCGTGGCGCTGGTCGTCGTCACTGCTTTGATATGGCGCGGCATGCGTCCTGAATCCAACGTGGCTTCGGTGACGAACGACGAGGCGGTTGGAAAGCAATTGTCCGCGCTTGATTTGCAGCCGCTAACGGGCGATGGCGCTGCAGTGTCGCCGGAAACCATCCAAGGCAAGGTCGTGCTGATGAACTATTGGGATACGACCTGCGGTATCTGTATGCATGAGTTGCCGCACATCGTGGAACTGTGGGACCGCTATCGCAGCAAGCCCGACGTCCAATTTCTGTCGGTATCCGCCAGCGGAGAGGCGATGGAGAATCTCTCGACGCTTCGGGAGACGACCGAGAATTTGTTGAAATCCAAAGGGATATCGATGCCGATGTACGCCGATCCCAGCGGAGCAACGCAAGCCGGCCTAGCCGCGCTGCTTGGCATGTCTGAGATCAGTTACCCAGCAACGGTGATCGTCGATCGGCGCGGGATCATTCGGGCCGTCTGGCGAGGCTATGCCGTCGGCGACGAACGAATCATGGAGCAAATGCTCTCGAAGCTGCTGGCGGAACAATGAATCTAGACCGTGGATTGGAACCGCTTGCCTGCGATTACTGAAACAACGCTTCGATGATGTTGGTTCAGCAGATAAGTGACTTCAGCACTTGGTCTAACTGGCAAACTCCGGTCGGCGGCGACCGAGTTGGCTTTGCAGGCGCTGTACGATCGAACTGTGCATTTGGCTGACGCGGCTTTCGGAGAGATCGAGCGTGGCGCCGATTTCCTTCATCGTCAACTCTTCGTAGTAATATAGAATGATGATCAGCCGCTCGTTGCGGTTGAGCCCCTTCGTGACCAGCCGCATGAGATCGGTTTTTTGAATGCGTCGGGTGGGGTCTTCGCCGCGCTTGTCTTCGAGAATGTCGATCTCGCGGACATCTTTATAGCTGTCGGTTTCGTACCATTTCTTATTGAGGCTGATGAGGTTAACCGCGTTGGCATCGAGCATCATTTTCTCGAGTTCTTGAATCGAGATTTGCATATACTCGGCCAATTCGGCGTCGGATGGGGCACGGCCGAGTTTCGCTTCGAGCGTTTTCAAGCCTTCGTTAAGCTTACTCGCTTTGGAGCGGACCAGACGCGGCACCCAATCCATCGTGCGCAACTCGTCGAGCATAGCGCCGCGAATGCGGGGAACGCAATAGGTCTCGAACTTCACGCCGCGCGTCAGGTCGAAGGCATCGATGGCGTCCATCAGGCCAAAGACGCCGGCCGAAACGAGGTCGTCGAGTTCCACGCCTTCGGGCAACCGCGCCCAAATGCGTTCACCATTATATTTCACCAAAGGCAGATATTGCTCGACCAAGCGGTTTCGCAAATCTTGGTTCTCGGGATCGGCTTTGAATTGCAGCCAGATTTCTTGAATGTCGTCTTGCGCAACCGCTGTCGTCATACCATCCTCCATGATTTTGCGTCGCCCGGCGCTCGAGCTTGGCCCGAATCCTTGGGCTAGCTCCACACGCAGCACCGGTCCGCCGGCTTTCTGTAATCGTCAAATTTTGACGCATCACCGCGTACCAACGGCATGTCCTAATATCGGCCGATGGCGACTGCGGATTCAGCGAATTTCAAGTTTTTCCTCGAATCGGAACGACGATAATGAATTGGTGGATCGATCGCGAGTTCGCTCGCAATTCGTTCAAACTGTCGCGCCGCACGACAATGCGGTGTATCGACCACAACCGACCGGCCCGCTTGCATCGCTAGCGACAACTGATCGTCGTGTGATACGAAACCGGCCCCCCGCAGCTCTAAATTCAAAAACTGCCTACACGCCTGGTCCAGCGGTCGATGGATACGATCGGCCTCTTGGAAATCTCGCGCCCGATTGACGACCGTTTGCACACGCAGCGCCGGCCGTCGCTCGACAAGCATCTTAATGGCAGCATAGCCGTCGAGAATCGATTTCGATTCCGGCGAAACAACGAGCAAGACGAGGCCGGCGATGTCCCACAGGCGGTCGAAACGGCGCGCCGGCTTGCTGCCCGCGTCGAATAGCAACACGTCGGCCGGACGATTGGTCGGCTCAGCGCCGCCAGCGTGATCGAAGCTGTTTTCGTGGTTCCATACTATGGTGCGCAATTGTCGAGCGCCGAGCGATGCTGCCAAGTTGAGCGCAACAGTCGTGGCTCCGACTCCGCTCGCTGCGCCGGCAACGACAAGATGCAGCGGCAATGCCTGACAATTGCGGCCTTGCCCGGTAAATATTTCCGGATCGATCGGCCGGCAGGTTTCAGCCAATTCCGTCAGATCGAGGCCCTGATCCGAGATCGCCGGACGCTTCGGCAGGCGGCTCGGGACGATCACTTCCGCCGACGCTTCAACTTCAATGCCACGTTCACCTGATAGCAACCCCAGCAGTCCGCCGCAGCGCACTTCGCGCGTACGCAAAACGGCAGCCTCGGGGCCGAGTTCACGGCGCACCAAGCGGAGCGCTTCTGGCATCGATGCAGCGCGGAAGGTCTTGATTTCCATGGTTGTAAGCGGGTTCGTTATGATTGATTGGTCTCGAAAACACAGCCGAACATGGATGCAATCAAATCAATGTGATGTTCGCACTCCAACGGACAGAAATGCGATTACACCTTGGACCTCGTCAATTTCATTCGTTTGTAGCTGCAATTCATCCTCTTAATCTATGTGCATTGGAGTTTTCTGGATGCAACCACTCTCATGCGGCCGGTTGTAAGGCTTGCCAGTTTGATGATTCATTGGCGTGCGCCAGTGCGAGCGATTCGACCGGCGTGTCACTGGGTATTTCCCCGTAGCTGAGCACGACGAGGCGCGGTAGTTGTGAGGCGGTGATTTGTCGTAGGGCCGGGCGAACGGTATCTGCAACTAGCACGACCGGTGGATAGTTTTCACGTGCCAGTTGTGCCACCGCTTCAACGATCGCTCGACAAATCGCGGCGACGGCGTGTGGCGGCAAACGCGCGGCAAGTCCCTCGGCGCTGGACGACATCGCCGCCGCCACGTAGTCTTCTAATTCGGGATCCAACGTGACGACATACAACTTGCCGTCGGCGGCCCGATAGCGCGAGCAGATCGTGCGGCCCTGCCGCCGACGAACGGCTTCGGCCAACGCGATGGGATCTTTGGTGCGGCTGGCATGGTCGCCGAGAGCTTCCAAGATCGAGCCGAGTTGGCGAATGGATATTTGCTCACGCAACAGCAACTGCAACACGCGCTGTACTTCGGAGAGCTTCATGGGCTCAGGAATCAACTCGTTCACCGCCGCCGGTTGGGATTTCTTCAATTCGTCGATCAGATGCTTGGCCGCATCGCGGGTCAGCAACTCGTCAGCATGGCGGCGAACAGTTTCCGTCAAATGCAGCGCCAGCGCAGCAACGGCCTCGATGACGCGATAGCGATAAGACTCGGCCTGTTCGCGGTCGGCCGGCTCGATCCAAGTCGCCGTCGTGCCGAATGCGGGTTCGCGAGTTTTAATACCGCGAAGCTTGCCGGTGGTGACACCGGTGTCGATCGCTAGTAGCATCGCCGGTTCCAGCGTGCCTTCCGACACAGGCACATCGGCAATCTTAATTCGATAGGCCATGGAATCGAGGCGCGCGTTGTCGCGGACGCGTACTTTGGGCATCACAATTCCCAAATCGCCGGCCACGTTTTGTCGTACGCGCTGGATGCGGTCGAGCAGATCGCCGCCGCGCTTGGGGTCGGCCAGCCGCACCAGGCCCAGTCCGATTTCGATTTCCATGGGGTCGATGCTGAGGTAGTTTTCGATTCGATCTTCCGGCAGCTTTTTTTTGGTCGCTTGATCAGCTTTTTCGGCGGCCTGGAACTCGCTTTGTTGTTGACGCGAACGCGCCAACGCGATCAATATGCAGCCGCCGCCGAGCAACAACAGCGGTATCGTCGGTAGCTTGGTGAAGATCAACATGCCTAAGAAGGCCGCGGCAACGGCCAGCGCTTGCGGTCGCGAAAACAATTGTCGCAAAAACTCGCCTGGCAAATTCGTTTCGGTGCTTGAGCGGGTGACGAGCAATCCTGCGGCGATGGAAATTAAGAACGCCGGAACTTGGGCGACCAGTCCGTCGCCAATCGTTAGTTTTGTGAACACTTCGGCCGCCTGACCAAACGGCATGCCATGTTGGGCCACGCCGATGATGAAACCACCGATGATGTTGACGAACGTAATTAAAATGCCCGCAATCGCGTCGCCGCGGATGAATTTGCCGGCACCGTCCATAGCGCCGTAGAAATCGGCTTGTTGGCCGATGAGTTGCCGCCGCCGTTGGGCTTCGTGTTGATCGATCATGCCAGCGTTCAAATCAGCGTCGATCGCCAATTGCTTGCCGGGCATTCCATCGAGCGCAAATCGAGCGGCGACTTCGCTGATTCGCGTCGCTCCCTTGGTAATGACGACAAATTGAATGATGATGATGATCGCGAAAATGACGATTCCAACCGTCACTTGGTTGCCAGCGACAAAATCGCCGAAGGCCCTAACAACATGCCCTGCCGCCAGCGCCCCGTCGGTTTGGGCGCGCGTTAGAATAAGTCGCGTCGTCGCGATGTTGAGCACCAGCCGCGCCAGCGTCGTCGCCAGCAGCAAACTGGGAAAGATGCTAAATTCCAGCGGCGTACGCACATACACGGTCGTTAATAGAATAATGACCGCCAGCGCAATGTTGACGGATAGCAGCAAATCGAGCAGTGCTGAGGGCACCGGCGCCAAAATCACCAGCACGCTGGCGACCAAAGCGATCGGCAGGACAAGTTCTCGCCACCCGCGCGACAATGCTGCGCCGGGGCGAGCGAGCGCACTCACAGCCATCCGTTTAGACTCCGGAATCCTTGAGACCAACCGAGACAAGACGCAGGACGGCGTAACCGTCCGATGAGGGGAGGGAAAGTATCGGAATCCGCCGCCGCTGTCCAGAGCGACTTGGCGCAGATGAATGCAGTGCAAGCATCGAAATGTAGGCCCCAGATTGCACGACCGGTCGTCCGTGGTGCGTCATCGCGGCGATTCTCGCTGGACGGGTGGCTAATTCGAATGCCGCCTCTATCCAGCGCGGCGGCTTTTCATCGCGGGGGCGGCGTACTAAATTGACTTGTTTTCCGCCCATCATCCGAACCCGACGGAAAGTGACACCGTCGTTACTCCATGTCAACGGTCCCTACATTTTCTCCGCTTCGCACACAAATTGCCGGCATTCCCGTCTGCGAGCTGGCCCAGCAATTTGGCACCCCGGTTTATGTCTATGACGCTGCTAAAATAATCGAGCGGATCAGCGATCTGCGGGCGTTCGACGTGATTCGCTACGCTCAAAAGGCCTGCTCGAATCTGGCGATTTTAGATTTGGTGCGGCGCGAAGGAGCATTGGTCGATGCCGTCAGCGCCGGCGAGATTCAGCGAGCGATGAAAGTTGGTTACAAGCCCGTGGGCGACGATCCCAAAGCGCCGCCGCCGCTGGTTTACACTGCCGACATCTTCGATCACGAAGCACTTGACCTTGTCGTCCAGCACGGCATTCATGTGAACTGCGGCTCGGCCGACATGATCGATCAACTCGGCGAGCGAGCGCCGGGGCGTCACCTTACGCTGCGAATCAATCCCGGCTTCGGCCACGGTCATAGCCGCAAGACGAACACCGGTGGCGAGCAATCGAAGCATGGCATCTGGCACAGCGACTTGGCTGAGTGCTTGCGGCGCGCCGACGCCCACGGCCTCGGCGTGACGAGTTTGCACATGCACATCGGCTCGGGGACCGATCTCGAACACTTGAAACACGTCTGCGACGCGATGGAGACAGCCGCACACGAAGTCGGCCGGACGATCACCAGCATCAGCGCTGGCGGCGGATTGCCGGTTCCGTATCGCGCCGAGCAGTCGTACGTCGATCTCGCCGCGTACTTCAAACTATGGGACGCGACGCGGAAGAAGCTCGAAGATGCATTCGGCCACAAAATCTCACTCGAGATCGAGCCTGGCCGCTATCTGTCGGCCGAGGCGGGCTACTTGGTGACCGAGATTCGCGCGGTCAAACGAATGGGTGAGAACTCGTATTACTTAGTTGACGCAGGATTCAATAACCTCGCGCGGCCGATTCTCTACGGGGCTTATCACCCGATGTCGATTGTGCCGCGCAGTGGCGACGGCCATGACCGGCCACTGAACAATGTTGTGGTGGGAGGTCCGTTGTGCGAATCGGGGGATATCTTCACGCAAGAAGATGGGGGCTTCGTCTGCACGCGGCCATTGCCAGCGGCGGAAGTGGGGGAGCTACTGGTGATCGAAGTCGCCGGCGCGTACGGCTTTGTGATGGGAAGCAATTACAACAGCAAGCCGCTGGCGGCGGAGGTGCTCATTCGTGAGGGAGAGGCAACGTTGATTCGGTCTCGACAATCGTTTGACGATCTAATCCGTGGAGAAGTATTACCATTAGGCGAATGAATTCACACATTCGATTGGCGACAATTGGGCAGAACAAAACAGGCCAGCAGGAAGCAGAAACATCGAACTATCGAGACGCCTGATCGTCGGCGTTGAATCCAGCAACTTGCAATAAACGAATTTGCCGGAACCGCAGTTATTTTCGATGATGGGCCATGCGGCTCCATCACTTTTTACATTCGTTCTTCGAACGGTCGATTCCGTGCCAATTTAATATCAATCTTGTCTCATCATGGTCATAGTCCGACTTAACTCTTCGTAACTGAAACGCGAGATATTTGCCGCTGGGTGGCCGATATTCCGTCAATTATGCGACTTAATCGACTATACCAACGCTTGGCGGGTGCAGCCTGCACTTTGTGATTTTCAAGCTGCGGATAGGTATTGTCGTCTGGGTTCGAGGTGAGTTTTTCGATTTTGCCAGAATCGGTCGAGTCGGTTGGTTTGGCAGAGGTGTGCGGCGGCTAGCACGAGGAGCGGTTCGGCGGCTTGGTTCCAGAACTTCTCGGTTCCTTTCACGCGGCGGTTGATCTGTTTGATGGTCGACTCGATGTGGCTGCTGGTGATCGGCAGGCCCTGTTGGCGGTACTGCTGGTACTGCATGCGGGTGCGCTGGTTTTGCAGGTAGCCCAACGTCTTCGCCACGATGGCGGCCGGCGAGCTTTCGTCCCCCGCGGGCGGCGACCGCTTCAATCAACTTGTCGATCGAGCCTTCTCACAGCCACTGCGACCACGGGAGGTAGACGTTGCGTCGCTCGCACCGGAAGAAGGCCGACTTGGCTGCCTTGCACTTAGTCACGGCCTGGTCGAGCGAGAACGGGCTCACGCTGGCGCAGGTGACGGTGGAGGATCAATCGAACGAGATCACGGCCCTTCCCGAACTGTTGAAGCTCTTGAACCTCAAAGGCTGCACGGTCACGATCGACGCGATGGGCTGCCAGAAGGAAATCGTCAAGGCAATCCGCGAGGCCAAGGCACATTACGTGCTGGCCGTGAAGGACAATCAGCCGCACCTGCACGAAGACCTG
>JADZDJ010000196.1 GCA_020851115.1 Pirellulales bacterium | reverse complement strand
GAGCGGTCTCCGACCGCGATTTTCGGCGACGGAGTCGCCTCCTACATTTCAAATGGTATCACCTCCTGCGCCTCAGGATGTCTGGCCAAGCTGCGTCAATTGCAGTAAAGTAGCGTCATTCGGCAAAACGTGTAGCTATGGTGAGTTACATCGTTTTCTTACGCGCCGGCTGCCAGAACACGAGGCCTTTATGACGGCTGAGGAACTGCTCAAGAACGGCGACGTGAAGCAAGCGCTGACCGAGTTGTTTGCCCAGGTGCGGGCTCAGCCCAGCGACAGCAAGCACCGCATCTTTTTGTTTCAGCTCCTCTGTGTGGCTGGGCAGTGGGATCGGGCGCTGACGCAACTGAATGTCGCCCACGAGCTCGATCCCGCCGCGGGAATCATGGGCAAGGCGTATCAAGAGATCCTCCATTGCGAGGTCATTCGTCAAGCGGTGTTTGCTGGCACGCGGACGCCGCTCGTGTTTGGCGATCCGCAGCCGTGGCTAGCGCAGTTGATCGAGGCACTGCGGCTCGAAGGCCAAGGCCAACAGAACGCTGCGAACGAGCTCCGCCTCAAGGCTTTCGAAGAAGCCCCCGCAACCACGGGCACAATTCAGACCGTCAACCGCAACGTCGCCCCTGGCAGCGATCCCACCCTCGAAGAAACGAACTTCGAATGGCTCGCCGATGGTGATTCCAGGCTGGGGCCGGTGATTGAGTTCATCATCAATGGCCGCTACTATTGGGCCCCCCAGCACCATATTGCCGAGATTGTGATTGAAGCACCTGCCGATTTACGTGACCTTGTCTGGGTGCCAGCCAATTTTCGTTGGGCCAATTCAGGCGAGGCCGTCGGTGTGATTCCCACTCGTTATGTGGGTTCTGAAGCAAGTGAGGATGGGGCCGTGCAGCTAGCCCGCAAGACAGAATGGAAAGAAGTTGTCGAAGGCTTTTACGAGGGTTTGGGTCAACGCACGCTCATGACAGATTCCGGTGACTATAGCCTGCTGGATGTGCGGAGGATTACGTTTACGCCTTCGCCTTCATGAGCCCAAACGCGCTAGCGTGGGGTAGTATCAGGACGCATGTCGACAGTTGAAGAACCCGCGGCTAGCGCCTGGCGGCTCATAAAAAATGGCAGAACTCACTCCCAAAGAACGACTGCAGCCGGCGCTCTTGGATCGTCTGGCAGACAACGAGCCGAACAAATCCATCGAGGCTCGAGATAGCCGCGTCCTTTCCATCGAAAGGTTGCACGATTGCGTGGTGCGCGACCTGTCGTGGCTGCTCAATACGGAAAACCTGGCGTCACTGCTCGATTTGGAAGAGTACCCCGAGGTCGCCGATTCGACGCTCAATTACGGCGTGCCGTCGTTTTCGGGCCGATTCCTGGGAAGCTATAATGAGCGACAAATTGCCGATCACGTGCGGGAAAGCATACTTCGCTTCGAGCCTCGCTTACTTGCCGAGACCGTTCAGGTTCATGCTCATCTCGATCAGCATGGCGACTCACAACACTTGGTTAGTTTCCAGATCGAAGCCACTCTCTGGGCCCAGCCCGTACCACTGCAATTACTGGTGAAAGCGGAAGTGGATCTCGAAACGGGAGATTTGAATATCACGAGCAGTTGATTAGAAATTGACCTATCGATACATGCCATTCGAGGAAGAAGCCCAGGGATTGCATTCCCTGGGTATCCGACACCCAGGGAATGCAATCCCTGGGCTTTGTCTTAAAATGGCTGGCAATCATTGCAGGTAAACCATGGACCCACGTTTACTCCGGCATTACGACGCAGAACTCCGCCACATCCGCGAGATGGGCGCCGAGTTCGCACGCGACTATCCAAAGATTGCCGGCCGGTTAGGCCTGGAAGGTTTTGCTTGCGCCGATCCCTATGTCGAGCGGCTCTTGGAAGGGTTTGCCTTCCTCGCGGCGCGGGTCCAATTGAAGATGGACTCGGAGTTTCCCGAGCTTGTCCAACATTTGCTGGAGATCGTCTATCCACACTTTCTGGCGCCGCTCCCCTCGATGGCCGTCGTGCGTTTCGAACCCGACCTGACGGAAGGCGCGCTTGCCGAAGGCTATCCTATTCCGCGTGGATCGGTGCTACGTGGCAAAGTGCTCAAGGGCGAACACACAGCTTGCGAATATCGCACCGCGCATGAAGTCACACTTTGGCCGATTGAACTTGCCGATGCGCGCTACTTTAGCCGCGATGCGGTTACGATAGAACTCCCCCGCGAAGTACGGAGTGTCGAGGCGGGTTTGCGCTTGCGATTCCGCGTCGCTCCCGGGCATGAATTCAGCAAGCTGGCCATCGATCGTCTGCCGCTCTTCTTTCAAGGTCGCGAAGAGTTGCCGGTCGCGCTCTACGAGCAGTGTGTCGCGCACGCAAGTTCGGTGCTGATTTCGCCGGTCGATGAGACGCCTCCGTGGAATGTGATTCTCAATCACAATTTTATCCGTGCGATCGGCTTCGATGCCGACCAGGCCGTCCTGCCATATTCGGCCGCGTCTTTTCAGGGCTATCGACTCTTGAGCGAGTATTTCGCTTTTCGCGAGCGATTCCAGTTTGTGGAACTGATGGGCATCGGCAACGCGCTCCGGCGTTGCAAGTCTCGGGAAGTCGACATCACGATTCTATTTGACCGCGCCGAGCGGGGACTTGCCAATTCGGTGGACCGTTCCAACATTGCGCTCTATTGCACGCCGGCCGCCAATTTGTTTCCCAAACGTGTTGATCCCGTGCGTCTCGACAGCCGCCGAGTCGAACATCACGTCGTCCCCGATCGCACCCGGCCGCTTGATCTCGAAATCTATCAGATCAATCGGGTCATGGGGATGGGCGAGAATGCCGAACAGTCGGAAGAGTTCTATCCCTTTTATTCGCTGACTGACCGCGGCAGCAGCGATCACCGGGGCTACTATGCCGTTCGTC
>JADZDJ010000195.1 GCA_020851115.1 Pirellulales bacterium | reverse complement strand
TGGCCTCGGTGGACGCGGCCCTGCACTGGGCACGCACGATGACGTGGCGCGGGATTCGCCCGCTGGTGCATCTGCTCGACGGCCTCTACCAGACCGGCGTTCGGCTCACCAAGTCCGCCTTCCGCCCGATCGCCACACGACTGATACGCTCCTCAACCCTTCCCAAATGGAGCCTTGTCATTCTGCCAAACACCGGGTAGTTCTTTTTCGACTGGTTGCCTTAGAACCATTGCCGCAATTTTGCCGCTAGCGACTTTTCTCGCAGCGGTGGATCCGGCTGCTTGGCCAATTGCCGCCAGTCATCGACGTTGTTGCCCAAGTCTTTGCCGGTGACGCTTTTCATGCTGGCGACCGCTACATATTGCATGGCCGGGTCGTTGTCTTCAAGTGCCCGTCCGAGCGCCTTCACGGCTTCCTTGTCCTCTGCCGACGCGAGCGCCCTGGCTGCCGCCAGGCGGACATCGAGATTGGTATCGCTCCCCAGCGTTTCGGCCAAAATGCGAGTGGTTTCGGGATGCGGCCGCGTTTGCCAGGCCTCGCAGCAGGCCACGCGAATGTCGACTTCTGGATCTCGCAAACCGGCGTACAGCACGGCGTCGGCCGTGGGCGTTCTGATCTGGCTCAGAACGTCGATCATCGCTATGCGGACGAGAACGTCGGTCTCGTTTTTCATGTTCTGGGCCAATTCGGTGGCAAATGCTTCTTGTTCTTGTGGGCTGGCCTGAGAGACTTTTTTGGCGCGTGTTTTCAGCTCGTCGACCCGCTGCGCGCCCACGGGGCCGTACGTTTTTAAGTGTTCCGTCTGGTCGGCGCCAAACGGCCACGGGCCGCCAAAACGGCGCGCGCAGCCGGGCAGCACGATCACGATTGCGGCCAGCAGCAGCGCACGGCGACAGTTGCCAATCCGAGAACGGCTCATGAGGCTCCAGCAGAAAAGCGCGAAAATCACCGCCCACCGAGCGCCGGCGGGCAGAAAAGCAGGCGAACTATATCGAAACGGCGGCTGTCCGCCAAGACGAAAGCGATAAATCGAGGCCAATCGGTTTGAAATGTCAGGCTTAAGTTGGTAAATGAAGGGTTTTCGTCGGTCAGGCTCGACTAGTCCGAAAACTAGTCAAGATGGGGCGGCCTGGAAGGGTCGGCACTTTAAGGATCTACCCATTGTGAATATTCTCGCTGAGTTACAACGCCGTTTCGCGACTGCCTTGGCTGGCCTCGCCGACGAGGTGGATGAATTGCTGGCGCAGGTGAGGCCGAGTCAAGATGTGAAGTTTGGCGATTATCAGGCCAATTGCGCGATGCCGCTGGGGAAGCGGCTGGGGAAGCCGCCGCGTGCGATTGCCGCCGAAATCATCCGCCGGCTCGAAGTGGCCGATCTTTGCCAGCCCCCGGAAATTGCCGGGCCGGGGTTTATCAATTTGAAGCTGCGCGACGACTTCGTTTCTCAGTATGCCGCCGCGGCAGTTGCCGACGAACGAATGGGCGTACCGGTGGTCGACCAGCCGCGAACGTATGTGGTCGATTATAGCGCCCCAAACGTCGCCAAGCCAATGCACGTTGGCCACATTCGCAGTACGGTGATCGGCGATTGCCTCTATCGCACGCTAACATTTCTCGGCCACCGAGTCATCGGCGACAACCATCTGGGCGATTGGGGCACGCAGTTTGGGATGATCATTTACGGCTACAAGCATTTTCTCGACCGAGCCGCTTTCGCGAACAGCCCGATCGACGAATTGGCTCGAATCTATCGGCTGGTCCATACACTGGTCGGCTATTTTAATGGCCGCGATCGATTGGCAAAGCTGGCGCAAGAAATCGTGCAGCAAGAAAAGTCGCTCAACGAGCAATCTTCGCGCGTGGCCATCGGCGATCCGAAAGCCGAGAAGAAAGCCGAGAAGGAGCTGCGCCACGCTGAGCGAGCTTTGCACGGAGCGCGAATCGAACTGCGCGAACTGCAGAAGAAGTTGAGCGCGATCGACCGCGATCCGGCGCAGTCGGAACTTGTTGGCAAGCATCCCGATATTGCTCAGGCAGTGCTGCGCGAAACGGCCATGCTGCACGGCGGCGATGCCGAGAACGTGGCGCTGTGGAAGCAATTCATGCCGGTGTGCCTGGAGGATATCGAGCGCATTTACCGCCGACTTGGCGTCAAGTTCGACGTGACGCTGGGGGAAAGCTTTTACCACGATCGCTTGGAAGCGGTTGTCGAGGACTTGGTGAAGCAAGGCCTCGCCCGCGAAAGCGATGGGGCAATGTGCGTATTTCTCGAAGGTTTTGAAACGCCGTTCATCGTTCGCAAGCAAGACGGCGCGTTTTTGTATGCGACGAGCGACCTGGCCACCATTCGATATCGCCTGGAAAGGTGGCGGCCGGATGCGATTCTGTACGTTGTCGATCATCGCCAGAGCCTGCACTTCGAGCAGCTCTTCGCCACGGCCAAAAAATGGGGCTGCGAAAACGTCGAGTTGGCACACGTCAGCTTTGGCACGGTGCTTGGTCAAGACGGTCGGCCGTACAAAACCCGTTCTGGCGATACCGTTGGCCTGTGGGGGCTGCTCGACGAAGGCGTGAATCGTGCTCGTGAAATCGTCAATGCCAACGATGATGCGAAGCCAAACGGCCCGGAGCTTTCTGCTGATGAACGACAACACATCGCCGAAGCGGTCGGCATTGGCGCGCTGAAATATGCCGATCTATCGCAGAATCGCACGAGCGACTATGTCTTCGACTACGACAAGATGCTAGCGATGAACGGTAATACGGCCACGTACATGCAGTACGCCCACGCGCGAATCCGCGGTATTTTTCTCAAGGGGCAAATACAGCTTGAGGGGAGGGGGAAAAGTTCGGGGTTCGGGGTTCAGGAGTCGTGCACGAAGCCACCAGACCACCTACCACCAGATGCCGGTCGCCAGGGGTCTGCCATCGTTTTATCGCATCCGGCAGAACGCGCGCTGGCGCTTGCCGCACTGCAATTTCCGGAAGCATTGAGCGCGGTGCTGGTCGACTATCGCCCCAACCAACTGACGGCCTATCTGTACGAATTGGCCAACCGATTCAGTGCGTTTTACGAAAACTGCCCCGTGCTGAAAGCCGAAACTCCGGAACTGCTGCGAAGCCGGCTAGCGCTGTGCGACCTGACCGCCAAAGTGTTGCGGCAAGGTCTATCGCTATTGGGAATTGCAGTTGTCGAACGGATGTAGTTACTCGATCACGGCTGCGTCCTGATCGTTGATCCAGCCGGAGCGGCCATCAGGCAGGACAATTTTGGACCACTGGCCGCGGCGGTCTTTGACGGCGAATTCTGTTCCAGCAGGTAAAGGCTGCGAAAATTGCGGGGCGAAGCCTGCGCCGTTGCCATGGCGAACAATGGCCTCGTCAGCCGTGACGACTCCGTGGCTGTTGCCGCGCGACGAATAGCGCTGATAGCCGATGGAAGCAGCCGCAAGTAAAGAGACAACGAGCGCCGGGATCCAAGCCAGCCGCCAGCGGCGATTCGGCCACCGCAGCGCCAGCGCGAAGATGGTCCAGACGAGAATCCAGGCGGCGGTTCCCGCCCAAATTCGCGCGCCCAATGGAATGGCTTGATTCCATTGCTTGACGTTCGTCGATAGGTCTGCCGCCGGAACATCGCTGGGTGTTCCGGCAAGCGTGCGCGCTGCGTGCAATCCGGCCGCCACGCGCTCGTCGCCCGGCCGCCACTTTTCGGCTCGCCAATAATTGGCAATGGCCGGCCCAACCTGGCCGCTTTGCAAATAGGCGTTTGCCAGGTTGAAAAACAGGGGGCCGCTGGGTGAATGCGAGTCGGCCAACAGTTGATATTTTTGGGCGGCTTCGGCAAACGCGTCTTTGGCGCTTACCGGATCGGTGGGCTGCAATTTCACGCCACGATCGAAGGCCGCTTCCGCTTCGAGTTGCAAGGCGACGAGTTGATCGCGCGACAGCGTTTCGGCCGCCGTCGCTGGAAGCCGTGGTGCAATGGCAAACAGCGCGGCCACAGCAAGCATGCAAAATGCTTTTGTTATCTGGTTTAAGCTGAACATGAAGTGTCTCCATGAGATAGACTGCGTCGATCGAATCCAGCGATGCAGCTTCGCGCGCGGCGGGCTAATTCTTGCGGCACGCTCGTCGCGCCACCGGAATACTTCGCGTTTTCGCACTCCGTGAGCAGGTCGTCCCACTGCTCGACGGCGATTGGCGAAACGCCGCGGTCTTGCAACTGGCTCACCAATTCGTGGCGCGTAAGCGAGGCTGCGTTCAAGCCGAATCGGTCGGCCACGTATCCAAATGCCGCCCGTACGACGTCCTCGGAACTATCTGCACGATCGAGCCGGCGGGCCGCCAGCCGCCGAGCCTGCCAGCGCCGCCACATCGAGCTGTCTTGCAGCCAGCCGCGCGATTGTCGCATTAGCAGCCAGCCGAGAAATGCCAAAGGTGGAGCGGCCAGCGCCGTCAGCAGCGCCGCATCGCTCGGTGGGTGCCAGGATTCGAGCAAGGATGGCCCGCGGAATTGCCAAGTGAGCGGATTTGCTTCGGCAGTCGGTTCGCCAGCGCTAATCGAGGCGCCGTTCGAACCGCCAGCGCTGATGATCTTCGACAGTGCAAGCTCGTCGGCTGGGCCGACTTCGATTGAAATTGGCGCGCTGTGGACGGTCACAAATTCTTTGGTTTCTGGATCGAACGACGAAAATGGGATGGGAGGAATCTGTTTCACATCGGTGCGCAGCGGCCGAAGCGTGGCGACGAACGATTTCGATGCGCCATGCACGACGCCAGCCAACGGCTCTTCGGCGACTTTGAAATCGCGCGTTAGCGCCGACAGCGAGGCTAGCGGCGGCGCTTGCAGCAGATCGAGCCTCTCGCCTCCTGCGATTTCCAATCGCAGCGTGATCGGGTCGCCGACTTTTGTCTTCGTCGGCATCGCCTGGGTGCTGATTTCATAGCGGCCGATTGCCCCACGGTAGTCGGCCGGCATGCCCTGGGTCGGCACGGGCTTGACATCGATCGGCTCGACCTTCGCACTGGCGGCCAGCGGGCGCATTCCGGACAGCGAATATCTGGGAGATAGCGAAAAGAAGTCTCTGCCGCGCTCCAATCCTGTCGGATAAGCGGCGACAATTTGGATATCGCCAGGATCGAGTTGGCCAGCATGCTGCGGGTAGACGATGTGGTCGATTTTGTACAGATAATAGCTGCGGTCCAACCCCTGATCGTCGAGATGCAGCACCTCGCGGCCGATCGGTTGCCTTCGCTGTTTGGCCAGTTCCTCGATGGCGGGCTGGAACGCGCCCCAGTCGGTGCGGTCTTCCATCACCAAGGACCAGGTGTCGCCGGCGGAGAGCGTGACATCGTAGCGGCTGTCGCGATATGGCCTGATCCAAATTTTTAATGTCAGCTTGATTGGCTCGCCGACGAAGACTTCTTTCTTTTGGCCAGCGACTTCGACAAACATCAAATCGCCGGTTTCCGATTTGTGGGCGACGAAAGATGTCGGTTCGGTGGTAAACGTTTTGCCATCGACCTCGACGTTCATTGCCGGCACGATATATTTCTGCTCCCGCCGCGGCGTGAGCTCGAAGGCATACGTGACGGACTCGTTATGCGACATGCGGCCATTGATGATCGTGGTTTGGGAGGAGCGGCTCGGCGAGCCTGCCGCTTCGATGTCAACGCCATCGATCGCAGGAAACTGCGGCGGCTGGGATGACTGCGCATTGTTGATGGTGACGAGCGCAGTCAATGGCATGCCGACGTACGTCTCGCGCGACGAGAGCGAAAGTTGCACATCCGCGGCCTTCGCTCCGGCCGCGATGCACTCTAGCGCGGCAATGGCGAGGGCAACCGTGGCAATCTGGCAAATCGTGCGTCTTGCGAGGTGTTTCATCGTCGTTTTGGAGTGAGTGGAAACCAACTCGTAACCGCGGCTTCGAGCTGCCGCTGAAATTGGATATGTGCTAACGCTGTTTTTGGCACCTAGCAGGCACCGCCACGACTTGCGGTGCGATCCATGCACCGCCACGGACCTCTACCAATCTTTTTCTACGGGGCGTCGCTGGGCTTGTTCCATGCGCAACTGCTGGATGCGTCGCTGCAAATTGCGGTCACGGATCGCCTGCAACATTTTGGCGGCCTCGGCTTTGGTCATTTCCTTGCCGTCCTTTAGCTCGGCGGCCGACGGGTCGGCCAAAGACGCGGCGTCGGCCGGTTCTTGTTTGCCGTTAGCTTCTAGCTTGGTGCCGATTGGCGGTTCAGGCTTTTCGGCCTGTTTTTCGCCAGGTTTTGGCAACTCCTGCTGTTTGTCTTGCGATGGCTGATGCTGCGATTGGGTTGGTTTCTGATCTTGCGACGATTGCGGATGGTGTTGCGAGGGATCGCGATCGGCCGCGTTTGGCTTCGACTTCTCGGGTTGCTGATCCTGCGGTTGTGGCTGCTCCTGCTGGTCCTTTTTGGATTGATCTTGTGGATTACATTGTTTCGACTGCGGAGCTTCGTGCTGCTGTTGGTGGTCGGGCTGTTGCTGATCTGCTTCTTGCTGCTGGTTTTTGTCTTGTTCCGCAGCGGTCTGCTGTTTCGGCGGCTGCTGTTCGTGTTGTTGATTTTGGGACGATTCGGATTTGCGATCTTGCGGCGATGGCTGGTCGGATGATTGCTGTTGTTGGTTTTGCTGCTCGCTTTGATCCTGTTTGTCTTGCTGTTTTGATGGCTGGTCGTTTTTCTGACTTTGAGCTTGATTTTGCGGTTGATCTTGTTGTTTTTCTTGTTGTTGCTGCTGATCTTGCTCTGGTTGCTGTTGTTTTTGTTCTTCTCGTTGACGAATCTGCTGGCGGAGCTTGGCGGCCAGTTCGATATTTGCGCGGGCGTCGTTGTCGCTGCGATTGAGCTTCACGGACTGGCGGTAATGGGCGATTGCAGTGTCAAGCTGCTCGATCGCCTGTTGAGGCTGCTTGTCGCGGAGGTTGGTGGCCATCGAAAAGGCACAATTGCCCAAATTAAACAGCGATTTGGCTTCCAGCCCTGGATTGCCCGATTGCGTAGTCTGCGACCACTTTGCAGTCGCTTCGTCGAGCTTGCCGGCGCGATAAAGCTCGACGGCCTGGTTGAAAACGGCTTCGGGAATGGCGATTGCCGCTGTCGCCGGTTCATCGTTCGGCTCTGCGCCGGTCGATGGCATCGCTTCTTGCACTGCCGATTGGGACGGCGCGGCAACGGCCGCGTGGCCAACGGTCGGGGCCGCACCGATTAGCGCCAGTCCAACGACGACCGCCGCCGCGGGAATCGATTTGGCCGCGCGCACTTTACGCACGTCGCGGAGCAGCACTTCCGAACCGGCCAACAGTAGGGCCAGACCAACAAACCATTGGTAACGTGGGATATACGTATTCACGCGCGCTTGCTCGTACTGTTGGGTTTCGATTGAAGTAATGTGCTGCCGATAGACTTGGTCCATGGCGACATGCTTCGTTCCGGCAGGTACATAGGCGCCGTGGCCCGCCAGCGCCACTTCTTGCAGCACCTGGCCGTTCATCTTTGTCCAAACATCCTGACCTTCGTATTGCAGCCAGTGTTGCCGCCCATCGGCGGTGCGAATGGGAATTCGCGCACCTTGTTGGCCGTCTCCCAGGCCGACGGTGAAAATACGAATGCCGCGCTCTTGGTAGAGCGACTTGGCGGCATCGACCGGCTTGGAATCTTGGTCTTCGCCGTCGGAGAAAATCACGATTGCCTTGTGGTTCGCGCTTTTATCGAGAAACCCGCGAGCCGCCATTTCGATGGCTCGTCCCAAGTCCGATCCGCCGCGAGCGACGCTGTGCGGCCCGACTTCTTCGAGCGTCAGTTGAAATTCCCGATAGTTGGTGGTCAGCGGCGACTTTTGCACCGAATCGCCGGCAAACGTCACCAGTCCCACGCGGTCTCCTTGCATTTCATGCACGATGTCCAGAATGTCCTGCTTGGCTCGCTCTAGCCGGTTCGGTGCGACATCTTGTGCCAGCATCGAATGAGATACATCGAGCACAAACATCACATCGATGCCGCGTTGTGGCACTTCGCGCCAGGAGCGACCCCAGCGGACATCGACGAGCGCCGCAGCCATGGCCGCCAACGCGCCGGCAAGCAGCAGCGTCTTGACCCACCGCCGCCGTAGATTGGCTTGCGGCACTAGCGTGTGGTGCAGGTTCGCGGTGGCAAAGCGGGCCATCGCTCGGCGGCGGAAAACATTGGCCGCCAGCATCATTGCCACCACGGCCGCGACGATCCACAGTAGGTGAAAATACAGCGGATTGTTGATGATGAATTCGGACATAGTGAGGTTTGAACGGCTGATGAACGCCAGTTTTCGCTAAACGGGGTTGGATTGATGACTGACTGATGGGATTGATTCGCGTCGATGAGCGGCTTTGAAAAGATGGTTAGGGGATTCCTCGGAAGACGCACGCGCCTAGGAGGCACTCGGAGGCCAGCAGGCCGAACGACAGCAACAATAACGGCGGAAAGGAACTACCCTCGCGCGCCGGCTGAATGGCTAGCTCGCGGTAGTCGGTGAACCGTTTTTCTTCGACGCGAGACTTTTCGAGCTTGTCGATCGCCGCGTAGATGTTCTCCAACGAATCGGTATCGGTTGCCCGGAAGTATTTTCCACCGGTGCTGTCGGCGATTTTCGTGAGCGAATCTTCATCGATGCTGACTTCCATCGGGCGCAGTTCCTGTCGACCGGTGAACGGATTGATCACCGGAAAGGGAGCAGATCCGTGCGTGCCGACGCCGATCGTATAGATTCGGATGCCGAGGGTTGCAGCAAGCTTGGCCGCATCGAGCGGATTCAAATCGCCGGCATTGTTTTCGCCGTCGGTCAGCAGGACGATGATCTTGCTCTTCACCGCGCCTTGCCGCTGGGGCTTGCGACTTTCGTCGAGCGTCTTGAGCCGCTCGATCGCCAGCCCCAGGCCCTCGCCGATCGCGGTGCCATCCTCGCGCTCATCGACGACGATTTCCGCATCGTTCAGCTTGCCGACGGTGAACGCATGGTCGAGCGTCATTGGGCTGGCGCCATCGGCGAACTTGGCGAACGTGACAAGCCCAATCAAGTCGTTGCCGCGGCCTTCCAAGCCGTCGCCACCCAGGATGAACTGGCCAGCGACTTTTTTCAGAGCCGTCAACCGATCGACGGGGCGACCATCGAGCTTGAAATCCATCGCCCGCATGCTGCCCGAGCGATCGACGACCATTTGAATGGCAATCCCTTCCGAATCGACGGAGGTTTGCGTCCGACCGAATTGCGGTCGAGCCAGCCCGACGATCAGCAGGGCAAGAGCCGCTAATCGCAACAGCGGCGGCAGCCAGCGAAGGCGCATGCGCCACGTTGGCGGAAGTTGTTTGGCGGCTTGCGTGGAGCTGAAGTTGATGGCCGCCGGCCGCTTGACGAACATTCGCCAAGCGAGCAGCGGCAGAAGCATCAGCAACACGAGAAACCAGATGGATGGATATTCAAAAGTCACGAGTCAACCTCAAGGGATACTCGCTCGATGCGTGAGCGAGAGGAGTGGATGATTGATTTTGATCCAGCCCTTGACGGCGCGGCGGATTTGCATGGGTGGATTCGGCGGTCGATTCGACGAACGATTTGGCTCCGGCGACGGTGGCTTCGATCTGGCGGGCCTCTGGGTTCCAGCGGGCGAACTTCACGCGGTCGGCGAGTTCGAGGAATTCAGCGAGCGACATTCGATATGGACCGGCCAGCAGCGGATGCTGTTGGACTTCGCTCAAAAACTCGGCGGTCGTCTTGTTGGGAGCGCGAATTCCAAAACGGCGCTCGATATAGGTTCGGACGACGCCAGTCACGAGGAAGTACAGTTCCTGCACGCGGTCTTGCGCGATCATTTGCGATACGTGGATACGATTCAACTCCGCGATCGCCCATTGATCGGCCGAGAGCGGCTTGCGGCGAAACCAGAGCTTCCAGAGGACGATTAACGCAACCAGCGATGTGAGGCCCGAGGCAAGCAAGCCCCAGGATTGAAATCCGGTCGGCGGGGCGGGAATTTCCACAGCGCCTTTGATGTCGCGGAACTTTGTTGGATCGGCGTCGGCGCTGACGAGCGAGGTGAACGACAGCGACAGCGGCGGCAGTTCCAACGGCTGCGTTTGGGCATTTGGATTCGACAGCCGATAGGTGATTTTTGCCGGCGGAAGTTCCACTTTTCCTGGCGACAGGCTTACGATTTCGTAGCGCTGCTTCCAGACCCGCAGCTTGCCGGCGGGTATATCCGGCAGGTTCGCAGTTTGTCGCAATCGTAGATCGCCGATCTCGGCCGGCCAGGTTGGCAGCGTGATTAGTGTCCCAGTCGGCGCTGCGACTCGCAGTTCTATCGACATCGGATCGGCGACCTCAGCCGTGTCGCGGTCGAGCGTGAGCGTTAGTTGGACACCATCTTTCTCGACCGATTTTTCAACGCTGACATTCTTCGCCGATGTGGGCTGGGCAGCGTCGGCCCGGGAATCGGCGAGCGCCATTAGGCACAAAGCCAAGCCGGCCGATAGCCAGCAGAATACGCACAGCAGGGAGTTCATTCGTCGCTTCATCGCGCTCGTTTCGCTCCTCGTCGATGAAAAAGCTTGCGGATCGGCTCGATAAAATCGTCGCCGGTGCGAAGGTTCACGGGGTCCATTTTCAGCTTGGTGAATAATTGGTCGCGACGCCGGCTGGCTGCCTGCGCCAGCTTGGAAAATGCCTGGCGATGTCGCGCGCTCGACGTATCGACGATCACCAGTTCGCCGGTTTCGCTGTCGCGCAGTTCAACCAGGCCCACGTTGGGCAACTCAAACTCGCGCAGGTCGCCGACGACGATCGGAATCACGTCGTGCCGTTTGCGGGCGACTCGCAGGGCTTGTTCGTAGCCCTGGTCTTGAAAGTCGCTAATCAAGAACACGACCGAGCGGCGTTTGACCGTCTTGTTCAGATGCTCCAGGGCCTTGGCGATATTGGTCCCCTGGCCAACAGGTTCGCAGTAGAGCAGTTCGCGAATGACGCGCAGCACATGCCGCGACCGCTTTCCTGGCGGCACATATTTTTCCACCTCGTCGGTAAACAGGAGCAGCCCGACTTTATCGTTGCTCTTGATCGCCGAAAAAGCCAAGGTGGCCGCCATTTCGGCCACCAGTTCGCGTTTCAATTGAGACTGCGTGCCGATGTCTTGCGAGCGGCTGATATCGACGACCAAGAAGGCCGTCAGCTCGCGCTCTTCGCGGAAGAGTTTGACATAAGGCTCGCCGGCGCGGGCGGTGACGTTCCAGTCGATGGTCCGAACGTCGTCGCCATGTTGATAAGGCCGGACTTCCTCAAACTCCATGCCGCGGCCTTTGAACGCCGAGCGATATTGGCCGCTGAGCATTTCGTCGACGATGTGCGTCGTGCGAATCTCGATGCGGCGAATATTACGGATGATTTCCTTAGGGATCATGGTGGGCGAATGTTCGATGTTGGATGCTCAATATTGTGTGGGACAGGCATGTTGCCTTTGCCTGCTGCATGACAAACTCCTGGCAAGCTGGAAAGCCTGCCCCACGGTCGGTCGAAAGCAGTGCCCGGTTTGGCGCGGAGGAGTTGACGCCAAGCCGGGCTGCCCGCTTCGTGGAGGATGCTACGGAACGGGCACGTGTTCGAGGATCGTGCGAACGACGTGCTCCGAAGTCTTGTTCTCGGCTTCGGCCTCGTAAGTGACTACGATGCGGTGACGCAGCACGTCGAGCGCTAAATCTTTGACATCTTGCGGGACGACATAGCCGCGGCCTTGCAGGAAGGCGTTGGCCTTGGCCGCGAGCGTCAGATTGATCGTCGCTCGCGGCGAAGCGCCGTAGAGGATCAACTCCTGCACCGGCACATGGTATTGCTGCGGCTCGCGGGTAGCGAAGATCAAATCGACAATGTAGTCTTTCACCTTGTCGTCTACGTAGATCTCGTCGATGAGCTGGCGCGCGGCATGAATGTCGGCCGGCTTGAGCACAGGTTGAATGTTGATTTCAGGGCGAGTCCGCGCCATACGATCGAGAATCAGGCGCTCTTCGTCGCGCGACGGGTAGCCGACGATGACTTTGAGCATGAACCGATCGACTTGCGCTTCGGGAAGCGGATACGTCCCTTCTTGCTCGATGGGATTTTGCGTGGCCATCACCAGGAAAGGGTCGTCGAGCTTGAACGTTTCAGCGCCGATCGTCACCTGGCGCTCCTGCATCGCTTCCAAGAGCGCGCTTTGCACTTTGGCCGGGGCGCGGTTGATTTCGTCGGCCAGAATCAAGTTGGAGAAAAGTGGCCCTTTGCGAACCACAAATTTCTGGTCCTGAGGCATGTACATCAGCGTGCCGATCAGATCGGCCGGCAACAAGTCGGGCGTAAATTGCAAGCGTTGGAAACCGGTCGAAATGCCGCGAGAGAGGCAAGCCACCGCGGTGGTTTTCGCCAACCCCGGCACGCCTTCGATGAGCAAATGCCCATCGCTAAGCAGCGCCACTAGCATGCGATGCAGCAATTGCTGTTGCCCGACTATCACCGTGCCGATCTGATCGACCAGTTGGCGAAATGGCTCGCTGTGGCGGTGAATAAGTTCACTATTGGCGGCAATGCGTTCGTTCGACGGCGGAGGCTGAAGCGTTGGCATAGAGAAAGCACCTGTTCTGAATTCTAGCGGAACAAAGGGAACGATAAGTTCGAGGAGTTGATATGGGGCGGGCATTCTTGCCCGCCGATTTTAACAGACAAGAATGTTTGCCCCATCGTTTGTGCCACGAATCCTCAGTCACCTATACGCAGGCCGCGGCCGAAGCGTTTTTTTCGAGATCGAAAAACTGGTCAAAATCTGGAAAATTGGCGATTCTACGGCAAATTTCAAGATGGCTCAGCGATTTCAAACTGCTAGCTGGGGGCACATTATGGCGAATATTCCCGATTTGCGGCAAATCGACTTCCGTTGCAAAATGGCCGCATGCAACGACCGCTGATCATTGTTGGAGCTAGCACCCGTGCGGCGAGCCAGTCTGCGATCCGCGCGGGATTTGTCCCGTGGCAGGCCGATTGCTTTGGCGACGTTGATCTAGCGGCATGCGGATCGGTACGCCGCATCGAGCCGTATCCTTGGGGTTTGCTCGAGATTGTCCGCGAAGCCCCGGAAGCTCCATGGATGTACACCGGAGCGCTCGAAAACTATCCGGAATTGATCGAGCAATTAGCGTCGCAGCGCCCACTTTGGGGCAATTCTTCTGCTGCGGTTCGGCAAGTTCGTGACCCGGAGCGACTGGTCGAAAACTTGAATCGCGCTGGATTCGATGTGCCGCGAACGCAATTCACTTTGGACAGGACCGATCAAGATCGGCCGTGGCTGCAAAAACAACTTCGTTCGGCTGGCGGAAGAGAGGTCGCCTGCCCGGCGTGGGAGTCGCTGCGGGATGAGGTGAGTGCGTCGAAAGGCTCGTATTTCCAGCAACAGATCGTCGGCCAACCTGTTTCGGCGGTGTATGTCGCCAGCGGAACCGATGCGAAATTGCTCGGCATTACCGGCCAACTGATCGGCAACGACGGAAGCGGCCAGTGTTGGTGTACTGGCGATTGGACAGGAGCAACCGGCTTTTGGTATGCAGGCTCGATCGGTCCGCTGACAGCGCCGATCTGGTTGCGGAATCGGGCAAGCGAAATTGGCCAATGCGTCGCTCGCGCATTTGGCTTGGTTGGCCTGTTTGGCATCGACGCAATTCTCACCGACGACGCACTTAGGCCGATCGAGGTCAACCCTCGCTATACGGCTTCGATCGAAGTGCTGGAACGCGCGATGGCAATTCTCGCGATTGAATTGCATGTCGTATCGTGTGAGCGGAAGCGGAACGCGCCGCTTGCTGGCCCCATCCGCAAGCCGACGGTTGAAGCCGTTCATCGGATCGTTGGCAAGGCGGTTCTCTATGCCCAGCGCGACATCGACGTTCCGCACGATTTTTCCAATTGGGCTGCTGATATTAACAGCAATCGTCCGTGGCCGACGATCGCCGACATCCCTAGTGCCAAGAGCAAGATCCCGCGAGGCTGGCCGATTTGCAGTGTGTTTGCGGAGGCGGATCAGTTCGAGGAGACGGCGATTCACCTCCGTCAGCTCGCAGGCCAAGTCTATTCGCGTTTGGATCGTGATCGCGTTTGAGGAAAGTGGCGGCGGCTTCCAGCCGCGCTGGTGTCTAGTGTCCGATAAGCGCAGGAAGGTAGGCGGAGCGGCTGCTCGTGCTGGAACCGATCTTCATGGTCGATCTGCAATCACCAATCCATCGATCGAACCTGCATAAATATCTTCGAGACGGTTTCTGCCCGCCACAAGCGGTCAATCGCGTCCAGATTCCCAAGCTAGGAAGCAAGAAAACGCGTCTGCTGGGGATTCCCACCGTCCGGGATCGTGTGGTGCACGCCAGCGTTGCCAAGCCAAATTAGAATGACCCAGCGCGGCAATCTGCGTGACAGTTCCGTGAGCGCGGGCGGCGGTTCGCAAGCGCCCTTGACTCTTGCGAAATCAAAGGCTACACACGACTTAGCGATGCAACCGGCGACTGTCGAACAACCTGGAAATTGACTGTCCCAGGGCATGCTCCCCTCGCTGCGCCGCGAGGATGTGCTGCATTCGTACATCGAATCATCATTGTCGTGAATTCCATTACCAACTTCGGGGCGGAGCGTGCGGAGCACGTTTTATCCCCATCTTTCCCGAAAACGAACCTTTCCGCACTGCCCCGGTCGATTTAGAATGTTCGATTCAAATGTGGGGCAGACAATCCGGTCTGTCGAAAAGCGGCAGGTTTGAGAGCCTGCCCCGCAATTCGTTTAGGGAACCAACCTTGTATCGAACTCACACTTGCGGCGAACTCCGTGCTTCGCACGTTGGCCAAACGGTCACTCTTTGCGGCTGGGTCGATACCTACCGCGACCACCAGGGCGTCCTGTTCATTGACTTGCGCGATCGCTACGGCAAATCGCAAGTGGTCGTATCGCCGGAGAGCGGCAAAGAATATTTGGAATTGGCCAAGACTGTCCGTTGCGAATGGGTGATCTCGGTGACTGGAAAGATCGCCCGCCGGCCTGAAGGGGCAACCAATCCAAAGTTGGTCACTGGGGACATTGAGCTGCGCGTCGAATCGCTGAATATCCTCAACCGAACGGCCACTCCGCCGTTTTTACCAACGGCCGCCGAATTGCCCGGAGAAGATTTGCGGTTGAAGTATCGCTTTCTCGATCTGCGTCGTCCCGAGATGCAGCGGATTTTGATTTTGCGAAACCGCATCATCAAAGGAATGCGCGACTATTTCGAGGAGCATGGATTCATCGACGTGGAGACGCCGATTCTCGGCCGCAGCACGCCAGAAGGAGCGCGGGATTATCTCGTGCCCAGTCGCATTCAGCACGGCACATTCTACGCATTGCCGCAGTCGCCACAGTTGTATAAGCAGATTCTGATGGTCGCCGGCTACGATCGCTACGTGCAGGTGGCCCGCTGCTTTCGCGATGAAGATTTGCGGGCCGACCGTCAGCCGGAGTTTACGCAGCTCGACATGGAAATGTCGTTCGTCCGGGCCGACGATGTGATCGGAATCATCGACGGGTTGGTCGCCAAGATCGCCAAGGACGTCCTCGGCCTCGAAGTAAAATTGCCGTTGCCGCGGATGACCTACGATGAGGCGATGGAGCGTTTCGGTCACGACGCCCCCGATTTGCGCTTCGACCTGGAAATCGTCGATATCACCGATTTGGCTCGCCAGGCAGAGTTTCGCGTGTTTCGCTCGGTGGCCGAAAGTGGCGGGCGCGTCCGCGGTATCAACGCCACAGGCGCGGCAGCCAAGTATTCGCGCAAAGACATTGATGAACTAACCGCATTTGTGAGCCAGGTTTCGGGTGCGAAGGGTTTGGCGTGGTTCAAAGTCGAAGAAAACCGCACGCTTGCTTCCCCAATCGCCAAGAACTTCACTCCCGAATTGCTGGCCAAGATTGCCGACAAAATGCAAGCCGCGCCTGGTGATTTCTTGCTGTTCATCGCCGATTCGTTTGAGGTTTCTTGCAAAGCACTCCACAACTTGCGTAAACGGCTCGGCGAAGAATTGAGTCTTTATCAGCCCACGACAATGCATTTTTCGTGGGTGGTCGAGTTTCCGATGTTTGCTTGGGATGAAGAAGAAAAGACCTGGGCCGCGATGCATCACCCCTTTACGGCGCCGAGAACGCAAGATGCGGAATTGCTCAAGACGAATCCAGGAACATGTCGCGCGCAGGCCTACGACCTGGTGATCAATGGTTCCGAAGCCGGTGGCGGCACAATCCGAATTCACGATCAGGAGCTACAGCAACAGGTTTTCAGCCTGCTTGGGATCACGCCTGAGCAAGCCCGCAGCCGCTTCGGTTTTTTGCTTGACGCTCTCCAATTCGGCGCGCCGCCCCACGGCGGAATCGCGCTGGGCATCGACCGTTGGGTGATGCTGTTCGGATTTCTCAACAACATTCGCGATTGCATTGCCTTCCCCAAAACGCAAAAGGCGACCGACTTGATGACCGAAGCGCCGAACGTCGTCGATCCGCGGCAATTAAAGGAGTTGGGCATTAGCGTTGCCAAGTGATGTCCGTGCATCGGGCCTCTTGCACTCCGTGAGCCGGCCGTTGTCCTTCGCTGGCATTGTCGACCGTCGTCGATTCTAGATTAACCGCGCGCCAATTGCAGCGTTGCCGTCATCAGGAACACGACGACGGCCATCAGCAGTGCGGTCGAGCGAATTCGCTTCTTGGTAGCATCTCCCAGCGAAAGCATCGCCAGTTGTTGCATCAAGGCCAAGGCTGCTATCACAGAAGCGCCAAACAGCGCCGAGCAAGCCAAATCGCCTCCCATCACGCGCTGCTGCTGCGATTCCGGCAATGTCACTAGCACCCACACGCCGACGGGCACTTGCAGCAGCGTTGCCGCCAGTGCAATTCGGCCCCCTAGCGTTACGACGGAAAGCACATTTTCCACGCGGCTTTGCCGACCGAGGCGTTCTGCGATCCAAGCCAATGCCAAACCGGCCGCGGCTAACGACGCCAGCCACACATGCGTCACGCGGGCCAGCGTCTCGGAATCGAATAGCAATTGCAAATAGAGCCGCCGATCGAGCACTCGGCCGTGCAACGCCGGCCGTTCGATCAAAATCGAGATCATCGTAAACAGCGCCGGAAAGTGATACAACAAATTCATTCCTGCCGCCAATGCGATGAATCGATGAGCGAGCCGAAACCTTTCGAGCCGCGGCCACAGCACGACATACGCTCCCATGCAAACAAAGTAGAAACCGACCTCGCCCGCCGTGAACCACCAGCGGCTGGGCGTGACCTGTTTAACGGCGGTAAGATAGGTCGCATCGCCGTCGGGATGCCAAATGGTGACCGCCGCCATCGCCAATAGACCCAGGCCAAAGCCAATTCCGGCCGCTACGATCGACCACTGCGCCAAACGCAGCGCCGCCGCGACCAATGCCAATTGCCCTCTCCGTGTGCCGTGCCATTCCACCAGCGGCGACACGATTGGCCCTGCAGCCGCCAAGTTAACCGCCAGAAAATGGGCGGCTACGACAAGAATTACAAGCCAATCGAACACAGGCAAATCGCGGTTGTATCAAGACAGTTAAGGTGGATCATACTTCATGACAAATTTTGAACGATTCTTCAAGCAGCGAAATCTGCAACATTTTGCCTTAAGCCACAACCCCTCCAGGATTTGCTCGCGAAATGTTCGCGAACGGTTGCGGCTCGAACGATCGCAGCACGGGCTAGCGGTTGATCGCGACCGCTGGAAAGCATCGATTTCCTCGATTGCGCGGTGGCTACAAAACCCTGTCGGGAGTGTAGTATATTACTGACAGCAGAAACGTGATGTTTGAGCATTGGGGGCGGTTAGCTCAGTTGGTTAGA
>JADZDJ010000194.1 GCA_020851115.1 Pirellulales bacterium | reverse complement strand
GGCACCGCCACCATCGAGACCAGAACAAAGGAAAGCCCAGCCGTTGTATCGCGGCGAAAGGCAAAGACGATGCTGCCGAGGATGGCAAGTCCGGCGAGCATGCCCAAGATCCCGCCAGAGGGAACGAAGACCTCCAGCACCACCAGGGCGCAGCCCAAAAGCAGCAAAATAATCGCCCAAGTAAAAGGGTCTAATCCCGTCATGCAGATATGCTCCAGCGATCCCTAGCAGAGTCATTCTACATTACGGCGAAGGCGAAGGGCAGAGCGGGCTTTGAGTGTAGCCATCTCGCTCCGCGAGATGGTTTCTCGACCTTTTTTCATCTCGCGGAGCGAGATGACTACATTTTGAAAGCCACGACCCCTTTAGCCAATCGCCCGGACCACAACGCGATTGCCGCGGGCCTCGACCACAACCACCGGCGTCCCGCTATCGAGCGGTTCCCCTTCGGCAATCACGTCGACCAGTTCGTGTTGGATGCGAGCCTTACCCGCGGGGCGCAGATCCGTGGCGGCATGCCCCGTCGCGCCGATCAACGCCGAATAATCCACGACCGCTTCGCGCTGGTTCAAATCATCATCTTCGGCCGGTGGTTCGAGCATGATATTACGAAACACGGGCGCTTGCGGCAGGTAACGCCGCGACACGATGATAAATGCCATCACGCCTAATCCCGAGAGCGCAACCATTCCCATCGATTGTGCCAATTCCTCGAGCTCGACTTCGCTGTGCGGACGGACGAACGTCAGGCTGGCAAGCACCAGCGATGCCAACATCAGGGCGCCGCCCCCCAGACCGAAAATACCAAAGCCCGGCAGCACAAAAACTTCCAGCATCACAAAACAGAATCCAGCCACGAACAGCAGGACTTCCAGCCAACCGGCCGTGCCATGGAGGTATTTGCTCCAGAAGAACAGCAGGAGCGCAACGGCGCCGATGAACGCCCCGACGCCGACGCCGGGCGAGCGCAGTTCAATGTAAATCCCCGCGAAGCCCACCATCAAAAGTATCATCGCGAGCTCCGGTGTCGCGAGCGCTTCGACGAACTCGAGTGCCATGTTGGGTTGCGGATTGGGAATCTCTCCCTGCAATCCGAACTGCTGCTTGAGCTCGTCAAAGGTGTCGACCGTGCGCCAGGCCAGGCCTTGTTGCTGCGCTTCCTGGCCGCTGAAGGCAAGCGGTGTTTTGGCCTGGGCCACAACCTGCCAGGCCGCGGCATCTCCTTGGGCGGCAACCTCATCGGGCCCCATCCACCGCGTTTCACCCGTCGTTTTATTCTGATAGCTGGCCAGTTCAATCGAAGGGTCAATCATCGCCGCGAGTAGCGACCACGTGTGATCGGTTCGCGGAGCGAGCGAATCGCGAATTGTCGACACCGCGGCCGCAAGTTCGGCGTTGACCGGAGCGGCCGCACGGTTCTTATTGAGTGGCTTCAGTCGGGGTCGTGGTGCCGACATGGCCGCGAGCTTTGCCGGCGGATGCATCGCCAATTGATCGCATGAAAGCGCGATGACCGCTGCCGGGCCCAGGGCCTCGGAGGGAACATAAGCCACCGTACGAACCGAATTGGAATCAAGTCGCGCGAGCGACGACGCGATCCGTAAACCGGCCTCCAAATCTCCGCCGGCGCTATCGATCCGCACACAAATCCAATTCGCGCCTTGTTGCTGCACGGCAGCGCCGAGCAAAGTCTCCGTGCGGCTGGCCAGCTTGGGCGTCAGCTCGCCCGAGATGTCGATCACCACGGGGCGCCACGCCTCGGTCAGAGACTCATCTTCAACAAGCGAGTCGAGCGGCACGTCGAGCGCTGTTGCCAGACCTTCGCGGGTTGCGGCCAGGTATTTCACGAAGCCGAACTGCCGGCCTTCTCTGCCGTCAAATTGTGCCAGCGTCCCGGCGGGGACCAACACCTTTTCGTTGACGATCTCGTGATCGGCGGCGAATTCTTCCAAGTCTCTGCGGCCGAGGAAGTGCGTTCCATCTTCAGCTTCGACTTGCAGAACTTCGGTCGCGGGGTCGATCATCGCCGCTGCAATCGCGACGGGAATCGTCCGTTGGGTCTCGGCAATCTCGCGATAGGCGGCGACAAGTGTTTCACGCAAGGCGTTGTCTGGTGCTTCGTGTGCACCGGCTTCGCCGATCATCGCGTCGGGAGACATCACGATTTCTTCGCAGGCGAGTGCCAACAGCACCCCATGACCTCGCAGCGAGTGTGGCACAAAGGCGACCGTTTTCACGCCGGCCATCTCGCGGCTGCAAAGAAACCGTGCCAGCGAAAATGCTCGCTCGAACTGACTCGCCAACTGCGCGTCGTCTTCTTGCTGCGGTGCGTCAAGCTGCAACACCAAAACCGGTCGCCGCGCATCTTTTTGATCGCGGGCTTGTTGAAGCAACCGATCCCGCGAGCGACGAATCGTCGTTTGCAGTGCCTGGTCAGCACTTCCCTGCAGCGGCAAGTGGACTCGGACCAGGGCAGCCAAATTCTTGGCTTCCTCGCGCAGCGGTTCCGGATCGATGTCCGCCGCATAAGCGGGGAGAGCGGCTAGCGCGATCCAACAAGCGCGCAACAGTCGACCGCGTGCAATCGAATTGCCGATTCCCTGTGGTGCCATACGCGAAGTTGTGCAAAAGTGTGGGTCGCCCACATTACACTAAGATAAAGGGCCGCCGAATTATACGTCGCGGTGCCAAGCGGGCAAAAGAATTGTGAATCTAGGCAAGATGGCCGCTCATTTTCGCGATGCGTACTGCGAACGGATAGCCAGCAGCAAGTCGCCCGACGCCGAGTACTCGGTTTGCTGCTCCAGGGAAACAAGCGAGAGCGGGCCCGTCAGAGTCGCTTCGAGAGTGCGGCAAGTCGCGAGTTCAATAATCACATTGCCGCTGGCGCGCACATTGAGGGGATTCTGCGCATTGCCCTGGGCAACGATGTCGGCCACGAAGATCGCGCAGGCCTTGTCGTCGATCTGCTTGGTTTCCTGGAGATAGAGCTCAAACTTCTGCACCTCGCCAAACGAATCGAAGCCCAGCATTTTTTTGGCAATATCGGCGGGGACCTGGAGCCGTT
>JADZDJ010000193.1 GCA_020851115.1 Pirellulales bacterium | reverse complement strand
TGCTTGAGCCTTTTTGGGCGTCATCAACCGTCTATCGAGAAAGCGTGCTTTTCTTAAGTGAACAGGGCGCGCCGGCCGACGCCCGATTGTTGCTGACTCCGAAGCGAATTATTCACATCGGTCGTGCCGATAGTTCGGAAAGTTTTACGAGCGACGACTATCGAATTCAGGCAGCGGCGCGACGGCTCATTTTGACGATAAATTCTCGGATTCCGCGATTGGATGCCGTAGAACTTTACCCACCGCAAGGAAGCGACCACAGCATTGCCAGAAAGTACGATGATGCGACGCGCAATGTCTTGTTTGAAAATGGCCATTGGTTTCACGATCGGCAGGTAGAAGTTACCTACGAAACCGATGAACGATGGACGGGCTTCGAGCCGAAGGTGGCGACAACTTCCCTTCAGCAAACACTTGGCAAACTTCGCCGACGAGAATCGGTGACGATTGCGGTTACCGGCGACAGTATCTCGGCGGGCATGAATTCGTCCGGCTTCACGGGAGTCAGGCCTCGAATGCCTGCTTACCCACAACTCGTTGCAGCCCAGCTTGAAGCTTGCTTCAATTGCAAAATCACACTCGTAAACCGTGCCGTTTCCGGCTGGCGCGTCGAAGATGCCTTGAAGGATCTGCCGAAGTTGCTGCAAGCAAGGCCGAACTTGGTAATTGTTGCTTATGGCATGAACCATGTGGCGTCGCACGATCCCGATGAATTCAAACGCCTAATGGCGGCGATGATCGATCGAATACATGCCGCCGATCATCCGATTGAAATGATTCTTGTCGCACCGATGTACGGTAATAGCCAATGGAGTAATGCGCCCCGCGAACAATTTCCGCTACATCGCGATGTACTCGCGTCGTTCGTTGGGCCGGGGACGGTACTATGTGATTTGACCACGCTGTGGGGGCAACTGCTCCAGCGCAAGCGAGACATCGATCTAACCGGCAACGGTGTCAATCATCCCAACGATTTTGGTCATCGCTTGTATGCTCAAGCCATACTTGGCCTGCTGCTGGAGATGCCACAAGCCAGCAGGAACTAGGATTGCAAGTCGCGCGGGAATTGGTGAAAGCATGGTCACTATGCATTTAATGAAGTGTCTTCATAGCGTCATTGGTCTCATTCTGGCGAATTCGTTGATTTCGGCGACAATTGCCGGAGAGTTTCCGACGCCCTCGAACACCGAGAAATCGATCGAGCAGCCGCTCGGCCCCATGGACGTGGTAAAATCGGCCAAGCTGCCGCCCGGTTTCCGCTTGTCGGTCTATGCCGCCGAGCCAGACGTTCAAAACCCGATCGCGATGACAACCGACGAGCGGGGCCGATTGTGGGTAGCCGAAAACTACACCTGGGCTGGCGCTGAAAATCATCATTTCGACGACAAACTGCGCGATCGCGTGGTGATCTTCCAAGACACCGACGGCGACGGCCGCCACGACCAGCGAACGGTGTTCTGGGATCAAGCCCGCAAGCTGACCAGCGTCGAAGTCGGCTTCGGCGGCGTATGGCTGCTCTGCCCGCCGCAGCTGTTATTTTTGCCCGACCACAACCGCGACGATATCCCCGACTGCCCGCCAGTAGTCGTCCTGGATGGGTTCGACGATAAAGAGGTCGGCCACACGATTGCCAATGGACTCAAATGGGGCCCCGATGGCTGGCTGTACGGACGGCACGGCATCTTGGCGACCTCCAATATCGGCAAGCCGGGGGTCGGCGATTCGCAGCGAGTGAAGATCAACGCCGGGGTCTGGCGCTACCACCCGACACGCGGCATTGTTGAAGCCGTGATGCATGGCATGACCAATCCCTGGGGATTCGACTTCGACGAACATGGCGAAATGTTCGTGATCAATACGGTGATCGGTCATTTGTGGCACGTGATTCCCGGCGCGCGCACGCAACGGATGTTCGGCGTCGATTTCAATCCGCACGCCTACCAACTCATCCCACAGACGGCCGACCACGTCCATTGGGACACCGGCGAAGCCTGGAACGACATCCACAAAGGAGTCACCGACAAGACCAGTGCCGCCGGCGGCGGCCACGCACACATCGGCTTGTTGATCTACCAGGGCGACAACTGGCCTGCCGAATACCATGGCCGGGTCTTCACTTTGAACTTGCACGGCCGACGAATCAACTCCGACCTCCTTGAACGTCGCGGCGCAGGCTACACCGCCAAACACGGACCAGATATGTGCTTCATCGCCGATCCGTGGTTCCGGGGGATGGAGCTCATCGCCGGCCCCGATGGCAGCGTGTTCATCGCCGACTGGTCCGACACCGGCGAATGCCACGATCACGACGGCGTACATCGCACTTCGGGACGGATTTACCGGTTAACCTACGGTGCTCCGCGAGCGATTGAACCCTTCGATCTGGCCAAGCTCGACGACCAGGCCCTCGTGCAATGGCAACTGTCCGCCAACGACTGGCAGACGCGCCAAGCCCGCCGACTATTGCAAGAACGGGCTACGCTGAATGAGGCCACGAGAAGTGCTATCCGTCAGCCGCTGCTGGATGTCTTTAGTAATCAATCCGACGCAGTGTACAAACTCCGCGCCATGTGGGCCTTGCACGTCTCCGGCGGCGCCAACGAAGCGTGGCTG
>JADZDJ010000192.1 GCA_020851115.1 Pirellulales bacterium | reverse complement strand
ATGATGTATCCTCCCTAAAAATCGCTCGCCACAGGCAACCGCGCCTGCGACCAACGTGCCGAGGATAACAATCAGCAAGAGATCGCGCCAGACTGCCTAAACTACCCAGCTATGCGCGCTGGCCCTGGGGTGCCGAACTGTTGTTCGAAGTGATCAGCACGGCTTACGAACGGCAGAGCGTGATCGTGACGACCAATCTGCCGTTCGGCCAATGGACGGAAGTCTTGGGAAGCGAGCGGTTGACCGGCGCAGTGCTCGATCGCTTGACCCACCGTTGTCACATCCTGGAAGCCACCGGCGAGAGCTACCGACTGCAATCGGCTCGTCGCCCACAAGCCGAAGATGCAGTGACAACAGCGTCAGCAGAATCGTCGCCGCCGGACTCGCCGTCATACTCGTCACGACCCTACTCCTCCTCCGGAGGAGGAGTAGGGTCCAGGCTTGGATTCACCGTCACCCTTAAGTAAATTAGAAAACCCTACCCTTCGAGCGCTACACTATTCACCCGACTAACGCTGCACTTTTCGACCGCCGTTCACAGTTCCCGCGTGTCATGGCAAGGTCGGCACACGGGAGGAAGAGTTCGGAGGTCGATCGATGGCCTGCGTGGCCCCCTGGCCCAAGTTACCCCCGTGTCGTTGCCGCCGCTGTCCGAAAGCCCTGGGCTATCGCAGCCTGCACCGCCCTGGAATTGTCGGCCGAAATCGCACCGGTGCATTAAAATCGTGCCGCACTGAACGGTTGCGGATCGAATGTCGGTGTCCGGTTCAAGATCAGGTCTGCTACGAGTCGGCCTGTAGCCGGCGCTGTAAGCAGGCCCAACATTTGATGGCCTGTTGCCAAGGTTAAGTTTTCGAATCCGCAAGCACGACCGACAATGGGCAATCCGTCGGGCGTACAGGGGCGAAGTCCGCGCCACAGTTCCACGATTTTTGGCTCAACCGGCACATTCAGGTACTGCCGCGCTCCGTCAATCAGGGCCCGAACTCGCCGGGAGGTGATCGACTCGTCGAGATCAACCAATTCCAAAGTCCCAGCAATGCGGACTGAATTGTGCCGCGGAGTAATTGCAATTTTCCTTTCAATCAGCAGGCACGGTCTCTCAGGGGGCGGCGAAAGCGGCTGCGTGATAATGGCATAACCCTTGCCGCCGAGAATGGGAATCCTCAGCCCCAGTTCGCGGCCCAGTTGACGCGACCAGGCGCCCGCGGCCATTACAAATTCATTCGCAAAAAACTCCCCGCACGTGGTGCGAACGCTTGCGATCCGTTTTCCGACGGAGTTAAAGCCAAATACTTCCGTGTTCGGCAAAACCGTGGCCCCGTGCAATTGCGCTTGCCGAACGAAATGCTGCACGGTTGCGAGCGGCTCAGCATGCGCTTCGCTGGGAAAGTAAATGCCGCCAATGATTCCGGCGCCGGTAATTGCCGGCTCCAATTCACGCACGGCGGCGGCGTCGAGCTCTCGACCGGGAATCGCGTGTTTGGACGCCAATGCCATTTCCAGTCGAGCGGCGTCCATACCAGCGGGCGTTTGGGCCACGATGAGTAAGCCGCGCTGCTGGAAATCGAATGCCCCTGGCTGTTGAGCGTCGAGCTCGCAGTAGGCGGCCAGGCTGAACTTCGATAGCTCCGTGAGCGCTGCGATCGCCCGTTCCATTTGAGACTTCTTCATCGACCGCAAAAAACGCAACAGCCAGCGGAAAAGAGTCCAACTGATGCGCGGCTGAATGTAGAGCGGCGAATCGGCATCGAGCAGCCATCGAAACGCCGTCTTCAGCATTCCAGGCATTGGCAAAGGCATGGCGAAACACGGAGTTATCCAGCCGGCATTGCCGTAGGAGCAGCCTGAGCCCATTTCTCCTTTGTCGAGAAGCGTCACTCGCGCTCCGCACTGGGCGAGGTCCAGCGCGCAAGCGGCCCCAATAATCCCTCCGCCAACGATTAAGACGTCCGGACGGCTCATGAAACCCTCAAATCGCTCGAAAAACGCACCAAGTACCATGTTGTACTGTATTGTTCCAATATAGTCTTATCGCCAGAATCATAGAGCGTACCACAGCATACCGATCATAACACCTGGAAAATAGCTGAGAAAACGCGATACCTAGTTTTTTTTGAAAAAATGATTGACATTGCCGAACCTGTTATGTACTGTGTTGTTCGCTGCATGTTCTGCTTTTGATTGGATAAGTTGTATGGATCTCAGCGGATTTGTTCTCGAAAGCGACGACGGTTCGGCACTGAAGCACGAACGGCTGCGCGACTATTTGTTGGCCGAACTTCGCTCGGGCCGACTGTTGCCTGGGCAGGCCCTGCCGTCCGAACCCGATCTTGTCAGGCGGCTGGGAATTTCCCGTAACACCATACGTCAAGCCTTTGGTGAATTGGAAGAGAGCGGCTTGATTCGTCGCGTCCGTGGCAAAGGAACCTTTGTGTCCAAAGAAGCTGCACCGGCCGACACCAAGAGCTTGCGCGTCTTTGCGTTGGTGCTGCCGGAGTTGCGCGGCGGCTATTATCCGTCGATCATCCGCACCTTTGAGGAGGTGGCGGGCGATTTGAACTTCCAGGTGATGACTTGCAACAGCAGCAACGATATTCGCAAGCAAGGGGATATCGTGTTGCAATTAATCGACAAGCAAGTGGCCGGCGTGGCGCTCGTGCCGGCGACGACTCCGGCAACGCCGCCACACCAAGTGATCCAGCTCCAGAAGCACGGCATTCCGGTCGTGTTTTGCCACCGCTGCGTCGAGGGTGTGTCGGCGCCGCTATTGGCGTTGCCGTTTTTCGAAGTCGGCCGGCGCGCGGGAACGGCGCTGCTGGAACAGGGCCATCGCCGTGTGGCCTATATGGATTCTTTCCGCGACAAGTCGGGCGAGGCGTTTGAGTCGGGATTGCGCTGGGCGTTGGAATCGGCCGGGGAGAGTTTGCCAGACCAGCTTGTTTGCTATGGCTCGGGCACCAGTCCCGATCCGGCGGTTCACGAGAAAGAAGCGCTTGCGCAGCTAAAGACATTGCTCGCTTTGCCCAGTCCGCCGACCGCAATTGCCACGGGGTTTACCAGCTTTTCTGAAATGGTCTACATGTTGCTTGGCGACCTCGGCAAGCGTCTTCCGGACGACATTTCGCTGATCAGCTTCGGCGGCAAATGGCGCGAAGGGGCCGCGTCGCGGCGGCTCACGACCATCACCGTCGACGAATCGGCAACGGCGCGGCGCGCGGTGCAATTGCTCGACGAAATGTGCAATGGAAAGCGGCCGATGGACGACAACGAAGATTTTTCGATTCCGTTGAGTTTGTACGAAGGGCACACCTTGGGGAAACCTGGAGTGCCAAAACAGTTAGCTTCTTAAGGCTTAAGCAACAAGCGTGTGCTTGAAATGTCAGAGTCACTTTTTTTCTTTTCTTGAAAGGGACCTACAATGAGAAAACTTCTGGGTTTGTCAGCGGCAGCGATGGTTGGGTTCATTGTGAACTCGGCTCATGCGGGATTGATCACGGTAACCAATACCACTACCAGCGCAACACTTTTTTCCGACGACGGTTTCGAAGATGATACTGTCGGAACGCCCCCCAATGCTCCTGCGATAGGTGTTTGGACGAACCACGCCGTCAACGGCTCATTAGCTGTTACTAACGCTGCAGTACCTGGCCCCTATGACGGAAGTCAATATTTAATGTTTGCTCGCCCTGCCGGCACTGGAAGTTCTACTGATCCCTCAACTACCGCGGAGTTTTCAACTGTTCCTCTAGGTGAAGCGCTTCACGCAAGCTTTGCATTTCAATACCAGTCAACTGGCAAATCGAGCGTGTCATTTACGCTTCTCGACGCCACCACGCCACTCGTGAATATTTATGCGGAGCCCGACTACGGTGCCGCCAATTTTTACACGCTTAACGGCAGCTTTGTCGGCCAAGTGAATTCGTCGCTGGCGGTGACTCCGGGACAATGGCAAACGATTGGGATTGACTATACGGCGGGTTCGGCTGACTTGACGCTGACCGTCAATGGCACGTCGGAGGTCTTAACCGGCGCGGTCACGGGCGGCGCGCCCGATCGAATCCGCTTTGCTACCGCTGCCAGTAACACGACGTACTACATTGACGCCGTCGTCCCGGAACCAGCGAGTTTTATGCTGGCTATCGTCGGGCTTGGTCTCGCAGTATGCACTGTATATGGAAAGGCCGCTCGCAACCGATGAATCGACCTAGCGCGGTGCAGTGGCAGACCGCCTTCCGGACTTGCCACTGTAACCGCCGCTGTTTTATTTGTGAGTCGAAGGTGATGCGCGTTACGAAACTGGGCGTTACTATGTCGACAAAGACAGTGCGGCACAGAGGCCGTCATGGAGATTGAGGAAGCATGTTTTTTGCAATCAGCCAAGCAGTCGAAATCGGGGTATGGCGTTATTCTCTGCTTGCCTTGTCATTGGCGTCAACTCGTCACTTTTTTTTTGGAGGATTACCGATGGATTACTGAAGTGGACCCCAAAAACTGGACAGTTCAATAAGAGAGACTTAACCCCTGT
>JADZDJ010000191.1 GCA_020851115.1 Pirellulales bacterium | reverse complement strand
GGGCGACCATTAATGACTTCCTGCGCTGCGGTTTGCGCAGCCGCGGGCCATATCCCTCTGCCACGACGGAGGATGTTCAAGCATTGCAACGGTGGTGCCGTGAGAACTTTTCAGAAATGTTGATTTCGAATACTCGTCCACATCGACTGGCGCCGCATGTGCGTAAACAATTCATCAAGTGAAGGAGCTGTTTTTGCGGTGTATTTTCCCCAATTGGCCTTCGGAACGGAACCGGAGTTCGCCCAGTGGGAATCCCCTACCACAACCTGAGGCAAACCGCACATGTCGGTGCTCGATTGGCTGATTCTCGCCGCATATCTGGTGTCACCGATCATTCAAAACCGGCCATGCTGAGCAGATTGAAAATCGGCCATTTTGCAGTTTCGGAGATTTGCGCGTGGTACAAAATCAATGCGAACCTCAAATCGTTGGCAGGAACTGATGAAATGAACAAATCTCGTCGGTTTGATTGCCAACCGAACTGGCGATTGGCTGGCTGGCGATGCGGGCAGAGATTGAGAAACCGGCTGCGATGGCGGCCACGGCGCGGACCATCCACGCCAAGAAGTTCTTTGACAACTTAATTATTAAGCCGCCTGGCGGTGCAAGTGTTTGTCCTAGGGCACATTACGCCGCGTACGCTCAAGTCGGAAGAACTTGAGGGCGACGACAGCGAAGAGGCAGAAACTGAGGAAGCCGAAGTAAGTTCGGAAGAGCAACAAAGGTACGCAGAGCGACTACGGGAGTTTTTGAGTCGCATCGAAGGCATCGCCGCACGTTCGAGAGAAGCGATTTCGAACGCAGCCAGCGAGTTCAAAATCGATCTGGCTATGATCGCACCAGCCGGTTACAGGCCCGTATTGCTGTATAAAAAGATTGCCACAGCGCGATTCTCGTCCAGATCAGGGAGCAGTTTACCAGGATGGTTCGCTTGCCGACATCCAGTGCGAAGCACGTCTCGGCGGGTTGCTCAAGCACTTCCACCGCGAAGCAGCATAAGTTAGTTCGGTTGTCAAAGAACGTCTTGGCGACGCTGATCTGCGCCGTGGCTGCATTCCCAGTCAGATTTTTGTCTTTCGATCGCATTGCTGCCGTGACGCTGCCAAGCATTGCATCTGTCTCGGAAGTGCTCATCGTCTCTTTACTTACAACAACACGGAATTCGGAGGCGGACTCCGTAGCCGAAAATGTGTTTTGTAGGGCTTGGTTGATCATCTAATTGCGGGAACAACTCCTCTCGTACACAGATCAAAGCCATCCCCCTTCAGGCTGCAAGTCTGGCGACTTGGTGACCTGCTGTTGAGCCTTCTTGCGAATCTCAGCGTCTTCACGAGGTGGATCGGGTGGGCAGTGGATCGCCTTCACAAAATACTCCGACGCAACTTTCACCTGGCCGAGAGCCTGATGGCACAAGCCAAGCTTGTAATACTCACAAAGGAAGTTGGGCAGGTGCGGCTTGCCAGCGCCGAGGTTCTCGGGATACTCCATCGCTTGAAGGAAGTCGGCAATGGCGTTATTGTAGTCGCCTGCTTGCATGTATTGGTCACCTCGTGCGTGCAACGTGCGGACGTACAATTGGTGAGCCTCGGCTTTGAACTCCCATACGGCAAAGACGTTTCGCCGCAGAATTTCCAGTGCCTCATCATATCTGCCGACATCCGTGAAGTAGCTTGCTTGGCGCAGCAGCACGCGATCGTCGGCCCGCACGGCGGCCGGGGCCGACGAAAGCAGTCTTTCACGCTCTGCCGGTTTGTTCAAAAGGCTGTACAGGCTGTCCAAGGCCACATAATAGGCCACGTCGCTGGAATCCAGGGCCAACGCCTCCTCGTAACAGTCTACGGCCCTGGGCAGATCGTTCATCTGTCGCCAATATATTTCGCCCAAGTTCCGATAGACAACCGGATCGCAGGAATCCCGTTTGCTGGCTTCCGTCAGGTGCCTCAAGGCGGTTTGCGGTTGCAGAAGGGTTGCGAGAAGCATGCCCAAGTAACCGTGCAACTGCGGACTGTCCGGCAGATATCGTATTCCGACGCGCAACACGTCGATATCCTCAATGCGAAAGGGAAATACATACTGTGTTGACAATGCTGCAGCCTGTCGGTAGAGTGTCTCGGCTTGCTCGCGACGACCGGCTCTGTCGGCTAAGAAGCCCAAGTACGCGTCGATCAGCGGATGCTTTACGGCTTTGGGCATTGCTTGGTAGAGTTCCAGTACCCGTTGGGCGTCGGTAGGCAGATTCATCTCCAAGTAGTCGCAAGCAGTCTCGATGTATTGTTGCGGATCGTCGGCCAGCAGCGCCAGTTCATCTCGGCCGCCCTGCAAGACCCGTTCGATCAAGGCCAGACGCTCAATTGGGTGTTCCACCAACACGGCATCAACAAGCCGCTCAGCGTCGAATGCCTTTCCGAGGCAACGTGAAATGGCCGCCAGCATTGTCTGGGCCTTCATGTCGCCCGGATTCTGATCGATCGCGAGGCGGAGATTAGCACTGGCTTGGGAAAAATCCCCACGCCGAATGGCCCTAGCGGCCAAGATGTAGGGAATCACGTGTCGATAGGCGGCCCTCCGACCCAGAAGGTGCAAATCCTGATCAGTCCGCTCGCCGATCTCAAGGCGAGCTTTCGATAGTGCGCGATAGTAGCGGGCCGTATCGTCGTCATCGTTGCGGCGAAGTACTTTTTGGCAACTTTCCAGCGCCTTTTCGTACTGGCCAGCCTGGTAGTAGACTGTGGCCATCATCCGCTGCGCCGGAGTGAAGCCCGGATCGCGCCGGAGGGCCTCGTCCAACAGCGTCAGGGCCTCTTGCGTCTTCCAGTGCTTCCGGGCGTAGTAGCCTTTTAGGTAAATCTCCTCGACTGTGGCATTCGCCACATCTGGAGGCAACTCGGGCTCGGTATCCGGCTTGGGCAAAGGCGGTTGCGCGTTGGGCCGATATGCAAGCAATTCTCGGCCATCGACATCGCGCAGGATAATTGCGTCCACGCCAGCCCCAGTGGGCATCTCGATCTCGTGCCGCCATGCGCTGGCGGGATCGAGCGTTGCCTTCATCCGCCACGATGGTTTGCCGTCGACAACTAACTCGATTGTCGCGTCGGTCAAACGGCTCGTGACATTCAAGGCCACCAGCAGGCGCCCATCGCGGGCATCGACGTTCATGGCAGCGCCTCGGTTGGCCTGCGTCAGGCCGCCCAGTTGTTTCACAGGATACCAATACTCATCAAACTGCTCGCGCATGTGGGGTTCGAACATCCAGGTGTCGCCTTGGGTGGGAAGTCGGCCCGATTGGATCTCAATGTACTGGCCGTCGGCGTCGGTCAAAAAGTCCTCCCATATCGTGCCGCTACGGGCAGTTCCCCACGTCCAGAACTTGCGACCGAAGACGTCTTGTGGGTCGGCCACGTGTACCGTGCCACATTCATGCTGCACGTGATAGGCCCCGTGAAACTCGCCGGTGGCCCCGCAGAAGTAATCGTGCGGATAAGGCGTATTCTTGTACCAGGAGACGTCGCGACTCTGGACGATGGGCCACGGCTCAGGATTCAAACGCAAACCCATGTAAGTATGATCCGTCGGCGGAAGATAGACTCGCGTGTCGTCCCAGGCGTGGGCCGCTGCGTTGGACCAGAAGTAGGCCCGATGATGGCTCAACGTCGGATTGACCAGCCGTATTCGGTTGTGGACGTATGAGCGACCTGGATAGACGGTGATGGCGACGCTCCACTGCATGCGCCGTACCCACTCAGTCGTTCCGACGATGCACGAGACGCTTCCGTTCTCGCTGCGAAACGATTTATAGGGCACAGGAGAGATTGTGTGGACCGCGTGGCCGCGCGTGGGAAAGTTCCACTCGATGCCGCCGGAGATCCACGCGCCGCGAAGCGCCACTAAACCCGGCTTGACCACGTGATTGTGGTAAATGAAATCGTGATCATCGTTTGTCTTATCGTGCGCCGCATAGAGTTTGCCGCCCAACTCAGGCACGACGATCACGCGAATGTAGTCGTTCTCTAGGATAATTGCGCGATAGGTTTGGACAGTCTTTTCGCGCGCGATACTCGTCTGCAAAGGATAGGGATATACGCGATCGTCCCAGAGCGGCGGATTCTTATCGGCCGGCCCAATCGTGTAGGTGGGGATATCGATGGTCGTTTCGAGCAGAGAACAAGGTTGCGATTCGTTCATGAGACTTGTGACTTGCCAGTGTATATCGAGAGCGTCCTACCGCGGCGGAAAGCGGCTGTGAATTGCCGCATTCTGAGGGTACATGCGCCCTCGAGACTCAGCAGCAATTATGTTCAGTGGTTTCCTCGCTGCTTTGTGACCAGCAGGTCGATCATCCGAACAATGTCGGCTCCTCCTTTGATACCCACGAAGATCAGCAAGAATGCGTACCAGGCGATCGAACCAAAGATCAGTGCGGTCCAGAACCAGGGGTAGATCGAGTTCATGGCGCGACCTCCAAAGTGTTTGAGTGCGATGCGAGGGGGCCGCTCCGTCCGTGGCCCAGAGCACGGCCCAGCAGCGAGCCGACGATCATGCCACCGAAGGCCAAGCCAAAGGCCGATAGGCCGGCCAGTTCGGGCGAAATCTGGTGGACGGGGTCTTTGACCGTCGCATTGACCACCAGGAAAGTAATTGGGCCGATCGCTCCCAGGACGATCGCCGCTATCGCGCCCCAGCTATTGGCATGGCGCCAGTAGATTCCACTGACCAACAGGGTAAACAGGCTTGCTAGGTAGATATTGCCGGTGACGGCCAGATAGTCCCATGCGCGGCCCGGCAATTCGTACCAAAGACCGTAGAGCAACAGGAATACGCCGATCGCTACGACCGTGGCGCGAACGGTCAGCAACTTAGCGCGTTGCGACATCGGCTTGCGCCGGCACGGACTGATGATATCGTTGTAGATCACGGTTGCCCATGTCAGCAGGTAGCCACTGTCGGTCGACATTTCGGCGGCCAACATGGCTGCGACTAGCAATCCCATGACACCGACGGGCAGAATCCGGCCCAGGAACTGTGGCATTGCGGTCAAGCTTCCAGTACCCTCGGGCAGTCCGCCGACCGAGCAGAAATAGAGAAACGCCGCGGCGCCCCACAGGCCCGGCAGTGCGAAGCGGCCGACATAGTAAAAGGCCGTCCGTCGGTAGATGCCCTTGGCGGTCGCGGCGTCGCGGGCCGAAAGCACCCGCGAAATCGTCGTCTGCCAAGTTGTCATTATCGCAAACACGAATATCGCCTGCCAGCAGAACCACAATGGACCGGAACTGCCGATCGGATCGAACGGGTGCCCCAGAACGAGAGTTTTGGAGTGAGTGGGGTTGCTGGTATCGAGCAATATGCCGCTTTCGGCCAACCGGGCCGCACTAGTCTGATGCAGCACGCTCGGCTCCAGCGTGTTGACATAGGTCGATCCGTTTTGATGGGCGTACTCCAGGCCGGAAATCAGATTGGGCCAGCCTATATTCCAAATCACTACTATGGACGTAACGACCAAGCCTAGGCCCATGACCAGAAATTGAATATAGTCGGTCACCAGAACCGAGAGCATGCCGCCGAGCACTGTATAGAGCAACACCAGTCCCAGTAGAGCGGTCATGGTGATTTCGAGGTATCCGGCGTGAAACTCGTGGCCCAGCAGGTTGAACTGGACCGCCGCCTTCGGGTCGAGCCCCGATACGTATACCAGAAAGTCGCCACCGAGGCGTAGGAATATCCCCATGTTCAACAGCCCGCCAAGGATCACGACCACTCCGGCCAGCCAGCGGACACGTTTGCCAAAACGTTTTTCAAACAACTCCGGTATCGTGATGACGCCCGCGTTCCGCAGGGGTACAATCACGAAGCCGGTCAGACCTATGGTTAACATAGCTAGGCAACCTAATAGGCCTGGGACCGCGCCGGCCAACCCGTTCTTGAACCCCATCTCGGCTGTGTACATGACGGTCACGATGCCTAGTTCCGTGGCCGCCAGTGAGGCAATTCCCAGATGCATGTCCATCTTGCGGCCGGCCACCGCAAAATCTTCAACGTCGGTCACGTAGCGTCGCATCCAGATGCCCGCAGTCATGCAGCCGACCAGATAAACGGCGATGATGGCCCAGTCGATGGGGGTCAGCAACATAGTCAAGGCCCTCTCTTCTTTCTGAAAATATCAATGTCCTTTGGCCGGACGGGCCTCCACGACGAGAACCTCGCATGGCGCGAGTTGGAAGGTGTAGTGGGCCACAGCCCCCGCCCCCGCTACACCATCCAGCGGAGGGGGTGCGTTGATTGCCGTCTTCCGCCAGGGTGACGACAGCACGTAGCGAGTCGGCGACCCATCGGGCAGCTCGAACGCCCGCTGGAAATCGACTTCCAGTGTCTGAGTCTTGTCGCTCGGGTTGCGCAGCGCGAGAATCCCCATCCGAGGCGACCAGGAGGCGTACCCGTACGGCTCACCCCGCAACGGATCGCCGCCGATCCCATGCGAATCGACCAATACGTCGGCATTACGTCGCATCCAGGCGATCGTTTCGGCCATTGCATCCCAGACTTCGGGCGCGATCATGCTCGAGGTGATGAAGAACTCCTGGATCTGTGTGCCGGAACCAGCCGCCATACGGATGTCGTCGATCAAATCCTTTGGCTCTTGGCCGAATGGGGGGGCGTCGAGGATTTGCGTGCCTTGGGCGCCGTGCTCGATAACCAAGCCCTCGAGTTTTGCGCAGATGACGCCCTGAAACTTCAGCGAATTGAAGGGGAAGAGCGGCCCGCGCTTGGTGCGAATCTGAAAGCCGACTCCATCACGATACGTGAGCCAGCGCTGGCGGTTTGTACCCAAGCCGCACCAACTGACATCGTAGCCCCCTCGAAAGACTGCATCACTGTGCCAGAGCCAGAAGGGCGAGGGCCACGTGCCAGCCGTTGTGTTCAAGAACACGTCGGCATGCACCTGGCGTAAATCGTCAAGGAGTTGGACAAGCGCTTCCATGTCGGGCGCGAAAGCGTCGGAGCCGACCGAGGATAGATTGCCAATCCCGTCGAATTTCAGATAGTTGACGCCATAGTCGCGCATTTGTCGGGCGCATGCTTCGAAGAACGCTCGATAGTACTTCGGTCCCGCGAGCGAGAAACCTTCGGCGTTGGTCTCATAGCCGTGCTCGCGACCGTATTTCACGCGCGTCGTTTTGGCCTCGCGATAGCCGCCGAAGGGCGATAGCCAAGTGCCGAGGAATGCGCCGTGCTTTGCCGCAGCCTTTTGAAGCGGCGCAAAGCCATCGGGAAACCCGTTATGGAATTGCCACAGAGTAGTCGGATCGTCCCAACCGTCGTCGAACACAAAGGCGTCGAGTGGTACGCCTCGCTTGGCGCTCATTTCGCGTCCGATCGCGTCAATCACGTCCAGGCACTGCTTCTCATGCATCTGCAATTTCTGCCCGGCAGCGCCATACCCTGCGATGTCGAACCAGGAAATGTAGTAGCAGAGCGGATGGTACGGTCGAGCACGTTCACGTTCGACGTAGTACAGAAAGGCACGCCGCATCTGCCCTTCGGGCGCTACCCCGGTTGTCCAGGTAACGGTCCACGGCTTCTCCGACTCAATCGGCTGATAGCGTCTTAAGAAAACCGTCACGTGATCGTCTTGAACTTCGTGTTCGGCCATCGGATGTTCGCAAACGAAGAACAGATGGTCCGCGACTACTGGCGAACCAAGGGCGGTACCCATAACCCGCGCCTGCGGGAGAAGGCTGCCGTCAATGAGTAACTGGCGAACATTGAGCGGGTTCCGACCGCTGACGCTCAACACCTGCTGTATGTAATTTGCCGCGTCGCGGAGGACTAACTGCCATCGAACACTGATCTGGCCGTCGGCCGAGACTAGCCGGGCCGTCGCCTGCCAGCCGCCGAACCGCGACGCCGCTTTGACCGAGCCTGGCACGGGCTCAATCCGCGAGACCTCTAGTGCGCCGTCCCGGCGGAACGCACTGGCCTTCAGCGCGCGATGGTCTGTCAGGTGGAGGGTAAACGGCTCGTTGGGTTTGTCGACGAGTTTCGCGGCCGCTTTGTCGAAATCAAATCGAGGCGCGGTGTTTCCATCCCACGACGCTGAGAGCAAGCGGTTGCTTAGGACGACGGACTCAGCTTCCCGTTGCATTTTCGCCGGGCCCGGCTCGAGGCCGGGCCACACGATGCCGTCACCCGACGCCTCGGCAGATAGCCCCCAAAGCATCGTCACCACCACCGTGAATTGTTTCACAATAGAATCCTTACAATGCGAATCCGCCGCTCATTTACGTCGTCTTGTGAATATCGATTTCGACCAGCACTCTTGTTATGGAGGCATACTTTGGAGTTAGACATGATGAGTCCCCGTGGCGACGAATCATTGCACAGTTAAAATCGCTCGGATTTGCTGATCGGTGATCAGATCCACAAATCGATCGGCGGCTGTCCCGGCCGGCCTTCCAAGGCTTCGATTCGTCCATGCATCTCTGACAAATGCAGCAGCTCGACTATTGCTGATGAAGCGTGACTCGTGCATCTTTGGGCAACAATCGTTTCAGCAGAAGGCGCGATACTCGACCTACTGTCACTGCGACAATTTCAGTCGCGGCTTGCTGCCTTTTTGATCGTCCGCCACACCTTCGGCGCAGCGAGGATCTTAAGCACACATCGCACTTCCTTGCGCAAGAGGATACAGCCACCGCTAGTCGTCCACAGGCATCAAATTGTCTGCTTGTCCTCCATCATCCGTCCTGTATTATCGAACTCCCTCACGCCGTCGACTCGAATCGACGATTCATCGCCGCATGAATTATACATTCACAAGTTCTCACTCCTTTGGCGAAGCGTTTGAAAGCCGCAGGTAGGCAATCACTGCGGCCAATTCATCAGGCGTCAAGACAGAATCAAGGTTGGCGGGCATCAGTGATTGCGACAACGCCTTGAGCTGCTCAATTTGATTTCTCAATAACGTGACCGGCTGCCCGGAGGCCAATTGCAACGTGACACTATTGACCGATTCTTCCGAAACCGTGCCGGTAAAAGCTTGCCCATCGACCGTTTGCGCCAGGTACGCCACATAGCCGGCGGTGATTTTGTCGCTGGGCTGCAAGATCTCGAGCAACAGCGATTCGGCCGGTCGAGCTCCCATCGAGGAAAGATCGGGGCCGGTCAAACCTCCTTTGCCGGCGAAGCGATGGCACGCGCTGCAATTCTTTTTGAATACCGTTGCGCCAACTTGCAAATCCGGTTTTCCATTCAGCGCTTGGGCAAACTGCCCTAAGCGTTTGATTCGTTCCGCCTCATCGGCGACATTGCCGAAAAGCTTTTTGGCGCGCGTCCGGATTGCCTCATCTTCGTGTTCCAGCAAGCGTTGTCGATAAACGGCAGCCACCATGCTGGGCGGAACCTTGCCTTGCTCAACCGCCTCGAACAGCGCTACAACCCGCCTGGGACGCCGGAAGACCATTTCCAGGATTTGGCTCTGAATGCTTGGCGTGTGCTCGCTCCAATTTTCCAACGCCAATGCAATGCCCCGAGGATCGTCGCATTGATCCAGTGAGTCGATGGCCGCCTGTTGCAGCGGCATAGGCTGTCGGGTTTGCAACGCTTCCTGAACGGCTGTGGAAAGTGTTGTATAATCTGTACCTGCCAAGACTTCCAACGCGGCGACTCGATCCGCCAAGGGAGTTGCGTCATCTACGGCCTTTTTTACGAACGATTCATAGGCTTCGCGCAGCTCCGGCAAATCAGAAACGTGCAGTGCCAGCACCAGTCGAAGTGTCAGCCGACGGACGTCTGCATTGTCGGTCGAGGCCAACTTGAGGACCGCCGTTTTGAGTTTCCGTTCCATAAATTCCGATGGATCGACACGCGACTTGCCAAGTCCTTCGACTAGTCCTCGCAGCGCCGACACGGTGACCGCCGGCTCATCGTTCGCTAAATGGCTCAAAGCGAAGATGACCGACGCAATTTGCTCAACGTCCCGACTAGCTCCCACGATGCGGCAGGCGGAATGGACGAGCTGCGTCTGCATGGGTAGATCCACGGAGGTCTTCCCTCGGTTTGCGGTCAGCAATTCCGCAAGCACCAATTGCGTTGAGTCCAGGGGGCGACAGAAGGCCGCAGAAACTAGATATTCGTTCATATCTGATTGCATGAGCGATCGGCTCACGGCCCGCGCGATCTCGGGGCGCGAGCATTGCCCAAGCGAAAGCACCGCCTGCAAGCGGACGCGAGGATGATCGTTGTGAATCATCGAAACAATTTGCGCGCGCAACGTCTCCGACGAATTTAGTCGTGGTTCGGAAAGGGCAATCGCATGCATCTGAACGAGCGCCGATTTGTCGTGCAGTGCCTTTTCAAGCAATGCCACCTCGAGCTGGCCGCTGCCGTCCAGCGTGTGTAACGCATGAACCCTTGTTTGCGGCGCTCTACCCTCTGTCGCCATGCGCTGCAACGGATCCACGGCCGTCGCATCGCAACGAGAGACGAGCAACGCCTGCGCCTGCTCGCGCCGCCAAAAGTTTCCATCGCCTAAGACTTCGACCAATTTTAACGTGGGAAGGTCGGCCAGCTCCGACGGCGTCGCTTTCGCCTCCGCCGCGCTCAACCAGGAAATCTGCCAAATTCGGCCGCGGTCGTTCCCATTGATCAATCCATAATGCTGCTGCAAGAAACGTGGTATTGCCGAATAGTCTTCGATTATCTCGCGATACATGTCTGCCACGTATAGCGAACCATTCGGACCGTGTGTTAAATACACGGGCCGAAACCATTGATCGCGCGAAGCGAGAAACTCGCGGTCGGGAAACATCCGTTGCGTGACATAGCCGCCCCCGTTAGGAATCAACCGGCAAGCGTGAACGAGGTTTTGCTCAGGCTCGCACGAGAAATGGACGCCTCGGTATTGCTCAGGAAACTGATCGGCAAGGTAAACGAGTGGCGAGCAAGCAGAGGTGAAGAATCCCGCGTTGGTTTCCATGGTGCCATAAAACTTCACCCATTCCGGATCCTGACTCCGAATCATCCGCCATGGATGCGGCTTGCTCAGAGGAAAAACTTGAGCTGGGGTACCGTACCCCGAGATGTTTTGATGTTGCGGCGGCAAAATCAATAACTGATTTCGAGTCGCATATCGGGCCTCGATCGGCGAGACAGCGATGGCATGCTGACGGTTGGTAACGATGAAACGATCGCCCCAATCGTTGATCGTCAATCCAAAGCCATGCGTCGAACCGGTGACCGGCTCCAATGCGGTCCCATCTAACTTGAATCGAAACGACGTGTTGCCTAGCTTCACAGGCTCGCCGAGGTGCGGGCCATGGATGGTTCCTGCGCAGCCGGCCCCGGAGGCCACATAAATCCAATTGTCGATACCGAGCCGAGGCGTATTGATGCGCGTCCAAAGCGCTCCCACGCCGAAGCCGGTGAACAATGTTTCGCGCGTATCTGCCTGGCCGTCGCCGCTGGTGTCCGACAGGCAGACGATCTCTGGTGCGCAAACCACGATGAGCTTCTCCCCCACCGCGACCAATCCGTGGCAGGCTGGCAGGCGATCCGCCCAAATGGCGGCGTGATCCATCACTCCGTCGCCGTCGCGATCTTCTAACAGCTTGATGCGTCCAAATGTATCTTGTTCCGCTCGTTCGATCGCCTGCTTATTCGCAGGAATTCGTCGAACCGCTCGATCAATCACACCCGTCTTGTTCAACGCTTCGATGTCGAGCTGCCCTTCGAGGTTGTAGCCGTGTAGCTCGGCCACAAACAGCCGTCCACGGGCATCGAACGCGATCGCGACGGGATCGACGATCAGCGGCTCCGCAGCAACCTCACGAATTCCAAACCCTTCGGGCAATACAAATGCTGCCTGGCTCTCCGCGGGAGAAAGAGGCTTTGGAGCTTCAGGATATTTCGCTGCATCATCCGCCCGCGCGTGACAGGCAAAGGCTATGCACAGGCACATCCAGAAAATCCAACCTCGGCCACCGAAAGTACGCATTAAGATCCCTATTGGTTGCCTGCCGACACGGCCAGATTGCAGATGTCGGTCGACTTACGTAATTTGACTTAATCTGCCTAAATTGGGCAGTATCCATCTGCAGTCTAGTCAGACCGGCTATCATGTATTGTCGCGCAACGGCGGAATTGGCCTCTAAATGAGACGTCTTTTTCCTTTGCAGTCTGTCTGATGACCGAAAAATGAAAAAATTTACTCCAACGCTAGGCCAAAAATCATGGTCGGCGACAATACATGATAGGATGAGCAAAAGCACGTAATTAGTGTCGATACGATGGTTCAAGACAAAAATTCCAGTTTGGCATGGAGAGAAATGTCTAGCATCGACGACTCTGAGATTCAGCGTCGAAACCGTTTCTTGGAATTATTTCTCACCCATCAAAGCCGCATTTTTCGCTTCATCGTTTCGGTCGTGCCGCGGTGGGTTGAAGCGGAGGAGTTGTTTCAGCAGACGAGCTTGACCCTGTGGCAGCAATGGGATGAATACGACCCAGCATTAGACTTTACTGCTTGGGCCTGCGGCATCGCAAAAAACCATCTTCGGAACTACGTCCGCAAGAAAGGCAATCAATGCATCTTTTTGGGGGATGAATTCCTCGAACAGTTCGCGGCGCTGCAGATCGAGCAACAAAGTTACTTCGACGATTTGCAGAGCGCCTTGGACCGCTGCTTGGAGAGGCTGTCTCCACTGCGGCGCCGGCTCGTCCATCGCCATTACGGAGAAAAAGAAACCATTCAAGCCATTGCCGCCCGGGAAGGTCGCACGCCAAACGCGATATACAAGTTGATGCGAAATATTCGCAAATCCTTGTTCGACTGCGTTACGGCAGCGGTTAATTCGGGATAAGTCGAGGAAAAATCAGAAACCAAAAACGCGAATGTCGCAATCGTTTTTGAACTCGGACGGCTCCCAGTTTGAACAGTGACGATTGACTCGTCATTTGAGATTTGAAATTCCAAATTCCCCGATCCCTGCTCATGTCCCTCAATCACGACGAAATCCAGGATGATTTTCGAGAGCTCGTTGACGGCTTTTGCACCGGCGAGTTGATGCCGAGCGAGCGCAAGGAGTTGGAAGCCCGACTGCGGGACAATGTTGAGCTTCAGACTTATTTTCTTTCCTATATGGCGGTCCATTCGGGGCTTTACTGGGGATTGCGAGATCGAAGTTCCACCTTGTCGGCGCAACAGACATCGATTTCGAGTGGGCTTTATTCTTCCGATCCGACAACGCCCACGCTCGACGTGTTCGGATTTCCACAATCCTTGGCCGTGGCGCTGCAAGGGCTTTGGCGACCGTGGATTCGATACGGCTTCATGGCGGCAGCGGCGGTCGTGCTGCTCGTCGGTATTGCGGCGTTTGCGATTCGGCCCACGGCCGACATGGATGGCGCGGATCGTTCGGTTGCGGTAATTCCAGCAGAAGAGAGTCCGGCAGCCGTACAACCGGCGGTGACGCCGAATGTGATCGGACGGATGGAGCGGCTGGAATCGCAAGTCATCATCGAACGCGGCGGCGCGAAGCAAAAAGCCGTTGTCGGCATGGAGCTGCTAGCCAAGGATTTGCTCGATGTTCCGGTGGATGGTTCTGTCGAGCTAACGCTCATGGATCGGTTGCACGCCAAGCTCGGTCCGCGCACGACGTTCGCGCTCGCTTCCGCGCGAGAGGCCGTGTTGCGTGCGGGCTTTGTGCAGGTCGATGCCCGACAGCGGATATCAGATACGCCGTATGCAATCGGAACTTCAGACGCCGAGGCGTGGATTCAGGATGCTTGCTTGTCGATGGGCGCCAGCCGCAAGCGCACGCAAATCCGCGTTACTGAAGGCCAGGTGATGGCTTCGCGCCGACACGATGGCTTGACTGTGAAGATTCCAGAAGGCTATTGCTCGACCATCGCGCAGTCGATTGATTCCGGTCCTCGACCCAGCCGCGAAGGTGCCGCGTTGTTCGTTGTTTCCGGCGATCTATATCCCGACAAGCATTGGGCGCGGTTCGAACAAGTCGTCGGCGACCGGATAATCGGCGATAGGCTTTGGCGTTCAGCAATGCCGGTTCGTGTGCGCACCTACGACAAGCTGCAAGCCAAGGACTTAGAAAATTGCGCGATCATCGTCTTGTCGTTGTTTCAATTCGAAACAGGCTTCGAGCAGAAGTTGAGGGATTTGAAGCTGCATGGATTGCCCGTGCCGATCGTGTGCATGGAACCGTTGGCGTTTCCGGCGTTAGGAATGACCAGCCCGGTTTACAAGGAAGACTTCGGTTTTGGTCGTGACCCAATGCTTGTGGATATTGCCGACCCATCGCATCCGCTGGCCGCAGGCTTTAGCGGCCGCAAACTGGACCTGTTCACCTACAAAGCACGGCCTGGCACTGGCTGGGCCAAGCCGGCGGCGTCGGCGGCGAAAATTGCTCATCTGCACAATCAACCGGATCGGTGGATGTTGTTTGCGTATGAACGGGGGGAATTGCTAGCCGAGGGAACCGCTCCAGCACGTCGTGTGGGCTTGTTCTTGTTCCCCACCGGCGCAGATTACGATTCCCCGGCACTGGACTTGGTTGATGCCGCCATCGACTGGTGTCTCGATCCTGCCCCTGTCGAGATGGCGGGATTCCTCCACCACGCAGCCGAAATGGCTCAAATCGGACTTCATGCAACGGGTCAGTCGGTTTTAGTTCTTCAGTAATCAATGGATAAAAAAACAATTGCCAAATAGGAGAGAATTCATGCGGCATCCGTCGAGACATGGTTTCACCCTAGTTGAGTTGCTTGTGGTGATTGCGATTATCGGTACCTTGATCGCGCTCTTGTTGCCGGCGGTTCAAGCGGCCCGCGAAGCGGCGCGGCGCACCCAGTGCCTCAATCACCTCAAGCAACTCGCTCTTGGATCGCACAATTTCAACGACGCACGCCGATTTCTCCCCAGCGAAAGCTACGGTGAATCATTCTTCGTCAAGTTGCTGCCGTACATTGAGGAGCAATCGCAATATGAACTCGTGAAAGCAGACCGCGCGAAGTCGCAGTCCGTGTCAATCTTTTTGTGCCCGTCCCGTCGCGGTGTCGAAGCCGGAATGGCAAAGACCGACTACGGATTTGCCGGCAACAATAGTTGGTTTCCCGCCTGTGGCACGGCGGTCAATCCGCCAGACGAAACCGTCTTGTTTGGCATTCACTGGCCAGGTCCTACAGCCCGTCCAGGTCTTGCAGTCCGTCCAACCATCCCGTCGCTGAAAATCGTCACAAACATCGACGGCACTTCCAAAACCTTGCTCGTGGCGCACAAAGGGTTGAATCCCAGCGCCTATTCTGGCGGCGTCGTGGACGACATTGGCGATCGAGGTTGGGCCTATCCCTTCTGGTTCGATTGGCCGACCAACTTTCCTTCAGCCGTCTACACCTACGATCATGCTCGATGCCCCTTTGGTTTCGGTCCTGACGTGGAGCGAGGGGATCTGCAACTCAAGGCGATTTGTGCCAACAGCGCCGTCGGATGCGGCGGAATTTATCATCTTATGACTTCCCCTCATCCATCTGACATGCCCGCGGCGATGGTCGATGGTTCAGTGCGGAACTTTAGCTATACCCTTAACCCCAATATTGCGAAGGCTCTTTGGTACTACACCGACGGCGAATCTCTGCCTACTTACGAGTTTTGAATGATTTCCATGCGTACGATCACATTGACGCTTGCCATTGGATTTGCCGTAGGTTGTGGTCGCGGCGAATCGCTTTCACAGGTAGAAGGAACGGTCACGCTCGACGGGCGTCCGTTAGAAGAATGCAACGTCGTCTTTGTGCCGACAAGCATGGAGGGCCGTGCGGCGACCGGACGCACGAGGGCGAGTGGGAAGTTTGAGGTGCAGGTTGCGCCGGCGGAATACGCGTTGCTATTCAACTTGTTGCCGAGTAGCGGTGCAGATGATGTAGGGCTGAAGGCTGAAATGGGTGCGCGGCGTGGTACGGTGCGCTCGACCTTGCCTGAAAAGTATGGCGTTGTGGAGCGCACGCCGTGGCGAGTCCGCGTTCCAGTCGATTCCGCGCTAGTTTTGGATTTGCAGTCTCAATGAGAAGAGGGTTCGCTGGAGCAAGTGATTTTGGTGTTGAATTTTTGCTTTTCTATCCTTTTGATGGGGGGACACTCATGTTACGACGAGCTTTGATTTCGACTCTGTGGGGCTGTGGATTGCTGGCATGGCTAGCCGCGACCGTGAATTCTGTATCGGCCGATACTGTGGTGTATCGAGAAATATTCCCTAACAGCAATACTGGATCGCCGTTCGGTCGAAACATTTCCGATGCAGATTGGCAGGCGTATTGGACCTCAGGGGCGGTGCAGACTCCCTCGCCAGTCAATGTGACTATTATGGGGCAGAACGCAAATGCTGGGAAACCTACCGACGCGACGCCGATTAACTCCAATCCTTCCAACACGGAACTGGTGAATGGGTGGGTGTTTTTCCATACCAATTTCACGAACTTGGTTTTTACCACCGAAAGCGGATTGGTCGATCAAGCAATTCCTTCCTCCATGTTGAGCGAGGTCAGTTGGTATGCAGGCAACTCCCTAACAACGGTGGACATGCGGGCTGCAATCAAAGTTGATTCGAATTGGTACGGCAGTCAACAGGTATTCAACATGACTACAGCGGTGGCTTCGGGATCCAATTTTGGAGCTGAGGCTGAGCATTTTATCCTCAGTGTTTCGCCGTCCACAGATTGGCACCCGATGACTTTTACAGTCGATACCGAGTTGTCGATAAATACTGGCTCCACGGTGTCGTTGCCCAATGGCGCGGTAACGGGGGTCGGACTTTACTCTGTTGGTGGCGGTTTCGGCACTTCCATGCGTTTCGACACCTTTTCAGTCGCCGCGAATCTGTCATCCTTAGTACCCGGCGATTTCAATGGAGACGGCAACGTAGACGGGGCCGACTTCGTTATCTGGCAAACCAACTTTCCCAAAGCCGAAGGCGGGATGCTAGACACCGGCGACGCCAACGGTGACGGCGCCGTGGACGGAGCGGACTTTGTGGTGTGGCAGACTAATTTTCCGTTCACTCCTAGTGCTGGCACCAATTTCGTTCCCGAACCATTCGCATGGACTCTGGCAGCTATTGGTGGTGCATTTGTAATGATGTGGCGACGACGAAAATGATGTGGGACGTTTCTCACGTGAATTTTTGGTCCTCTAATGTTATCTTCCGTGAAAATTTCTCGTTGCGGCAAAGTGGCGATTGGGAACGGAGAAGAGGCAATGTTTTCTCCACTAGCTGGACAACGACGTCGATTTGGTCAAAAGCTTCAGTGGCGATGGCGACCATTTCGGCAATTTCCTCAATAGTGAGAAGAGGGTTCCTTCGAGTGAGTGATTAATGTGTTGAGTTTACGTTTTTCTTTCTTTTTGATGGAGGTCTCCCGTGATACGACGATCTTTGATTTCGACTCTGTGGGGCTGCAGCTTGCTGACATGGTTAGCCGTGACCGTGAATTCTGTATCGGCCGATACTGTGGTGTATCGAGAAATATTCCCTAACAGCAATACTGGATCGCCGTTCGGTCGAAACATTTCCGATGCGAACTGGCAGGGGTATTGGACCTCGGGAGCAGTTCAGACGCCATCACCTGGTAGTATTGTAATTATTGGTCAGAACGCGAATGCTGGGAAACCTACCGATGCTACGCCGATTAACTCCGCTCCTTCTAACGGAGAACTGGCGAATGGGTGGGCGTTTTCCCCCACCAACTTTTTGAACTTTATTTTTACTACCGAAAACGGATTGGTCGATCAAGCAATTCCTTCCTCCATGTTGAGCGAGGTCAGTTGGTATGCAGGCAACTCCCTAACAACGGTGAACATGCGGGCTGCAATCAAAGTTGATTCGAATTGGTACGGCAGTCAACAGGTATTCAACATGACTACAGCGGTGGCTTCGGGAGCCAATTTTGGAGCTGAGGCTGAGCATTTTATCCTCAGTGTTTCGCCGTCCACAGATTGGCACCCGATGACTTTTACAGTCGGTACCGAGTTGTCGATAAATACTGGCTCCACGGTGTCGTTGCCCAATGGCGCGGTAACGGGGGCCGGACTTTACTTTGTCGGTGGCGGCTCTGGCGCTTCCATCCGTTTCGACACGTACTCCGTTTCGACTGTTCCTGAGTCGAGTGCATTGTCTCTTGCTATGTTCGGAAGTGTCGCGCTGGCCGCCTACGTCCGGCGAGAGCGGAGTCGGCGAAATGCCTGATCCATTACCAGATTCAACTTGATGGATCGGCGAGCGGACGCTGCGTGGGCGCGTCAAACAACTTGCAGTTGTTGAAAAAGGCCGCCCAGGCAGCGTAACTCGTTTGTGTCAAGACAAGCCTCGGATATGGATTTAATGAACCTCGCCTCGTGTTATGTATCTCGGCGACTCATTTGACGAAGTTTTCTCGAGAGTCAGTCTATTTCTATGCTACAACGATTTATGATGACGCGTAGTTCCCAGAGTGGACTTCTCAACCGCCGCCGATTTCTCGCGCATACGGCGATGGCCACGTTTCCATTAGCGGTTTGCCGGCACTCCGTGGGCGATGAACCTCGTTCGGCCTTCTCGATGACAGAAATCCGCACTCGAACGCTGAAATTCATTGAATCAATGCGACTGGCTGGCACCCCCTACGGCCAATATCGCTATGCATCCGACATAACCAAACCGACTTTGTATAGTTCTACTTATGCGGCGATGACACGGCATTTGTACCGCGATTTGGAATCACTGAGCGCAACTGGGCGAACGCAGTGGATCGAATACCTGCAATCGCACCAAGACGACGACGGCCTATTTCGCGATCCGCTGATTTTCAACGAAGGGTGGTACAAGGATGACCCCGAGTGGTGCGGCCGGCGGCATTTGTCGTGCCACGTCGTGATCGCTTTGACATGTCTTGGCGCGGTGGCACGGAAACCAATGCGGTTTCTCGATCCGTTTTTGCGGCCTGGCGGCTTGGTTAGCTGGCTGGAATCGCGGGACTGGTCAAAGCGGCCTGATTTCGTTGGTAACGAAGTGTTCAACGTTGGAACACTGATGCAGTACGCCCGCGATTTTCAAGGCAACAAAGCGTGTGCCGAGGCGATGGACGAAATGCTCGATTGGATGAGTGATCACCATGTCATCGCGCGAACAGGCTTGTGGGGAGGCTTGAACATGGATGATCCACGCGAACAATCTCGTGCTGTGATGGGGGCTTATCACTTTTGGCTGCTGTATTTTTATGATGGCGTGCCGATTCCGCATCCTGACCGGGCCATTGATTCGTGCTTAGAAATCCAAAACGAAGCGGGCGGCTTCGGTCAAGGCGTTCATAATCCCGGCAATCCACTCAACAGCAGCGCTTGCGAAGATATCGACTCGATCGATCCCCTGGCTCGACTGATGACTGAAAACGCTTACCGGCGTGAAGACATTCGCGGTGCGCTCAAGCGAGGTTTAACACAGGTGCTATCGAATCAAGTTGCGGATGGCGGGTTCGTATTCATGCGCAACTGTAGATTTAGCTATGGCCATTCGTACTTAACTTCGGCCGCATCGCAGGGGGCCATGTTTCCCACGTGGTTCCGCACGCTGACGCTCGCGTACCTGGGCAAGGCATTACCAGATTCGCTCGTCGGCGACTTCGACTGGGAATTGTGCTCTTGTCCAGGCGTGCAGTTTTGGGGCCGTCGCGTACGGAAGAAGGCGGATTGAGAGGCAAATTGCCAATAGGTTATCCGTTTCTGGTGTCCACGTGAAATTAGTTGCGGCTGTTAGCAAATGCCTCCCGGGCAAGGTTATTCGCTTGTGTCAAGACGACGTAACGGTTTGGGCTTTTGGGTGTAGATTTATGTGAACAGTGCCGCGTGTTTGGTTATGTGCCTTGGCAACCATTAACGGGTAACCGCCATGTCGAATATGTCTTTTTGCTGGCTTTGCTTGGCTATTCTTGCCGCGGCAGATCCTGCGGTAGCGGACAGCAAGCTCCCATACCCGGAGCCGGTGTCATGCCCCGGCTCGACTTACCAGGTGCGGATGCATAATGGCGCGCCCGCATTATTCATTGACGATACTCCGATCTATCCGACCCTAGCCCACCCCCAGCACTGGGCGCAACCGGGCTACCCCCGCATTCGTGACGGCGCGATTACGATCACCGATCAACCGGCGAACTATCCCTATCATCAGAAATTCTTGCAAACCACCCAGCAATTCCACGGCGGCATCACCATCGTCGCCGACCTAATCGTACGGGAAAAACACGGCAGCGGATACGGGGCTAGCATCGTCGCGCCTGCCAGCAGGAAGGGCTACTACGTCCTCGGCCTTTATGATGGAAAATCCGGCCCAGTGGCAAGGCTTGTGAAATACAACACGCCGGACAATTCATACGAAAAGCAGATGGAACAACCCTTTGAATGGAGCGAGGGAACGGCCTACCACTTACGCCTCGAGATCAATGGAAAAACAATTGCTGGATACGTCGATGGACAATCCGTCGGGCGTTTCGAGGATCCCGAGCCGATTCAGGACGGCCACGTCAAACTCCAGGCTTATTTATCCAGCGCGTCGTTCGACAACGTGAGAGTGAAGGACCACTCGGGCAAGGTGGTGTTTGAGGAGAATTTCTCGACTCCCCGCCCGTGGGACTGGAATGGCACGCCGTTGCAAGACTCGAAGGACTTCAAGGATGTCGGCATCCATCTGTATACTTCGGTCGGCTGGGGTGGAATGTACGGTTGGAGCGGGCATTTCGTTTCGCCGGAGAGCAAGTATGATTTTCGTAAAATCGACGTTAAGTTCGCCCACATGCTTGATCGCGATCCGCATGGCCGCTTTTTGCCAAGGGTGTACCTTCAGCCGCCGAAATGGTGGCTGGATGCCCATCCAGACGACGCGATGCGGTTCCAGCGGCTCAATGACTCCACGCGGATTCCTTACAAATATGCATCATTCACTTCCAAACTCTGGATCGAAGAAGCCTCACAATTTCTCCGGCAGTATATTCGCCACCTCAACTCGACTTCCTATGGCGAGCGGATCATCGGATTCACGTTGATGAATGGTGGTGGCGGTGAGTGGGTATACAGCTTTGAACCGTTCTTCTTCGATTACGGCACGTCGAACCTGGCTGCGTATCGTCGGTGGCTAACCGGCCGATACAAAAATGTAGACTCACTTCGTAGCGCCTGGGGCAATCCTAGCGTCGATTTCAACACAGCGGAGATTCCGACGCCGGCAGACAAGACGCGCACCTACGATTTCGAGTTCCGCGATCCGGTAAAGGCTAGGTCGACAACCGATTACATGAAGTTTCACTCTGAGTCTGTCGTCGAAGCGATCGAGGCGCTGGCAAGAGTTGTCAAAGAAGAGACTGATGGAAAAAAGATTGTTATTGGATTCTATGGATATCTTCCGTATGTCAATCGATTTCCTAAGTCGCTCGAGTCCGGACACATGGGATTTGATCGTTTCGTCGAGTCGCCACATATCGATTGTGTTGGTTCTCTCCACCCATACGAATATCGCAAGGCCGGTGTGACTCTTTCGACCACGCCAGTCGATTCGACAAGCTTGCAAGGGAAACTATTTTTTTTCGAAAACGACCCTCGAACGCACCTCGGCCCGCACAATCTCGGCCTCGGTCAAACTCTCACGAAGTTCGACACGCTCAACGAACTAAAACGCAATTTTGCTTATTACCTCTCCAAGAACAGCGGACTGTGGTACATGGACTGGGGCAATGGCTGGTTTCATGACGACGAGATCATGGATTTGATCGGCAAAATGAAGCAGTTGGCCGATGCGTCGCTCAACAAAGATCGCCGCAAGAACGACGAAATCGCCGTCATCGTCAGCGGCCGGTCTTATGATTTCCTTCGCAATTCTCCTAACTTGGTCTACGACCTTTCCACGAGACAAATCTACGAGGAAATATCAAAAATCGGCGCACCCTTCGGCGTCTATCACCTCGAAGCGCTTGACAAAATGCCCGACCACAAACTGTACGTGTTTATCAACGCCTTTTATCTTACCGACGAAAACAAGGCAGTGATCGACGCCAAGGTCAAACGGAACAACGCGACCGTGCTTTGGATGTACGCACCGGGGTACGTCAAGGATCAGGGGTTGTCCACCAAGGGAATCGAAGACATTACTGGAATCGAAATAGTCCGGTTAGGCTATGCCGGCCGTGTTACTGCACGTGCCAACGCCACGCTCTCCTCCGGCCTGCCAGGCATTTCTTGGGGTAATACAGGGACTATGAGTACCTACGATGCAGAGAAGGCATCTCCGGTCACCCAGAAGAGCG
>JADZDJ010000190.1 GCA_020851115.1 Pirellulales bacterium | reverse complement strand
CGCTGCGGCTGCATCGTCCCCAATTCGCATGCCGTAAAACGAGCGATAGACAAAGCTCACGGCCACCAAGAACAGGACCGCTGCCCAAACCAATCGCCAAGTGGGGCTGATCTCGATGGCCAGCTCGACGGCCAGCAATCCAAACAGCGTGGTGAACTTGATGATCGGATTGAGCGCCACCGACGACGTGTCTTTGAACGGATCGCCGACCGTATCGCCAACCACGGTGGCAGCGTGGAGAGCTGTGCCCTTCTCCCGCAGGTTCACCTCCACGATCTTCTTGGCGTTATCCCATGCACCGCCGGCATTGGCCATGAAAATGGCCTGATACAAGCCGAAAATGGCGATCGAAATGAGGTAACCAATAAAGAAGAATTCGTTGAGACACGCAAAAGCGAGCGTGATAAAGAACACAGCCATGAAAATGTTGAACATGCCCCGTTGGGCATATTGTGTGCAAATCGCCACAACTCGCTTGCTATCTTCGATCGAAGCGCTCTTGGCGCCGCTATCAAGACGTATGTTCGACTTGATGAACTCCACCGCCCGATAGGCACCGGTTACCACGGCTTGAATCGAAGCCCCGGTAAACCAATAGATCACGGCGCCGCCCGTGATCAGCCCCAGCACAAACGGCGGGTACAAGAGCGACAGGTTTACCTTTGCCGCTTCATCGGTCAGACCATCCGTGAGCATCATGATGATCGAAAAGATCAACGTCGTTGCGCCGACTACGGCTGTACCGATCAGTACCGGCTTGGCCGTGGCCTTAAATGTGTTGCCCGCGCCGTCATTGTCTTCGAGAAGGTGTTTTCCTCGCTCGAAATCGGGCGTAAACCCAAATTCATCCTTGATTTCGCGAGCAGCATTCGGCTGGCTGGCAATGGTTGACAGCTCGAAGATGGATTGTGCATTGTCGGCAACGGGGCCATAGGAATCGACAGCAATCGTCACGGGGCCCATTCCCAGAAAGCCGAACGCCACCAAACCGAACGCGAACACTGCGGGAGCGAGCATCAGTTGATCCATGCCGCCGAAGGCGCTCACGCCGTAGGCGACACCCATCAACCCCACAATCGTCAAACCCATCCAGAACGCGCTAAAGTTGCCGGCGACAAGACCAGAAAGGATGTTGAGCGACGCCCCGCCTTCACGCGATGACGCGACGACCTCCTTCACGTGCCTGGAATTCGTTGAGGTGAAAATCTTCACTAACTCCGGAATGATTGCCCCGGCAAGAGTGCCGCACGTGATGATCGTCGCCAATTTCCACCACATGCTGCCATCGCCCAAATCGCGAATCAATAACACCGAGGCGATGTAGGTCATGACCACGGAGATGATCGATGTCATCCAAACCAGGGTCGTTAGCGGCTTTTCAAAATCCATTTCATCGGCTTGCTCGTATTTCGCGCGCGCACCACGATCGTTGATGAAGTACGCCACAATGCTCGTGACGACCATCAATACACGCATTACGAAAATCCAAACGAGCAACTTGACTTGAATTGGAGCGGCCTGGGTCTGTGCGGCCGCGAGCTGTTCGGTCGTGGCGCTTTTCATGGTAACGCCTTGCGGCAGGAAATGCGGTGTGATCGCCAGCATGATGAACACGATCAACGCGACGCCCGTCACACCATACGTTTCAAAGCCGTCAGCGGTCGGACCGACCGAGTCACCTGCGTTGTCGCCCGTGCAGTCGGCGATCACGCCGGGGTTGCGGGCATCGTCCTCTTCGATTTTGAAGACGATCTTCATGAGATCGGCGCCAATGTCGGCGATCTTCGTAAAAATACCGCCGGCAATACGTAGAGCCGCCGCACCCAACGATTCACCAATCGCGAAGCCGATGAAGCAAGGGCCCGCATACTCGCCAGGCACGAATAGTAGAATGGCCAGCATGATCGCCAACTCGACGCTGATCAGCAGTGTGCCGATGCTGATGCCAGCCTGCAGTGGAATCGCGTACACGGGAAATGGTTTGCCGGTCAGGCTGGCGAAGGCAGCACGCGAGTTTGCATACGTATTAATACGTATGCCGAACCACGCGACTCCATAGCTCCCGGCAATACCGACTAAACTGAATGCCACGATCGTTATGACTCGGTCTGCACTCAGGTCGCGCAACCAGCCAAAGTAAATCACCATCACCGCGCCGATGAACAATTCGAGCAGTAGGATGAACTTGCCTTGCGTCAAAAGATAAGTCTTGCACGTTGCATAAATCAATTCAGATACGTCGCGCATCGAGCGATGTACTGGCAGGTTTCGCAGCTTGACAAATGTCATCAGGCCAAATGCCATTCCAACAAGCGAAACGATCAGGCCGCCGACCAAGAGCGCGCGGCCACTCATTCCCAGGAATGACACGGAACCGACATCTGGTAGAACAAGGTCTGCCTCACTCGCCATTGCAGAAGACACACCAACCAGCACGAGCAGCGCTGCAGCGCCAGCTTGAAGAATTGAACGCTTCACGATCCGACCGACCTCCGAAAAATGAGCCTCAACGACCGCAAGATCAGCGTCGCGAGCACGGCTGCCAAGCAGCAGAGTGCTCGCGCCGCGAAACCAATGCAACCCATCCGTAGCCGTTAAACCCCGATCATTTTGCACATGCGGAACGGGATTTGCGCGGCAATTAACTGTAGCACACCCAGGGCCAAGCCGACTACCGCCATTTCTTTGTGGCCGCGGCATTTCCAAAGAACCGGGGGTGGATACCAAAGAACTAGTGATGAGCGCTCGCAAACGCGAGCGGACTATCCGCAATTCGAATAGTCCCCCCCGCTAGTCCTTCACACCAGTTTTGAATGACTAGCCCCAAGTTGGCGTTGCGGTCGATCTGTTCCAAGGCCGACAAACAAGCGTCCAATGCTTGCGTAGCCCGGCACGCTTCACTCTCAGCAGTGGATCGCAGCAACTGCTGATATCGCGTGACTGCGAATCCTATCACAATTCGCAATCGCTCGCGACGCTGGGACGTCTCCTTGCCGGCGTCATCAACAAATGTCTGGACAGCCCGGGTGAGCCGCACGCTGTCCAATCGTGCGGTTTGGAGCGCCGAGTATAAATGATCTCGAAAATCCCATAACGCTGTATCAGTTAACTGCATGGCACGCTCGATACTGCCTTCGCTCAACTCAGCAACTCGGCGTGCTAGATTGCCGTCACCCACAACTCCGTTGTCCAACAGGATATTCGCAACATCCTCCGCCGGTAGTGTGCGAAATCGCACAATCTGCGACCGTGATCGAATTGTCGGCAGCTGCCGACTGGGACTGGTGCCAATGAGTATTAGTAGCGCACTCGGGGGCGGCTCTTCTAAGGTTTTCAACAAACAGTTTGCGCTTTCGATGCTAAAGTGATCGGCGTCATCAACTATGGCGACCTTGCGTCGTCCAAAAAACGGTCGCAGACCCAATCGATGGCACAATCCTTCCTGATTGCGGTGTTCCATATCGCCAATGAAAACTTTAATCGGCAGCGCGGCTTTGTCAGGGGGCAGACCGACGACATCTAAGTCGGGATGATTTCCAACCGCGTACATGCGACACGAATCACATCGTTCGCACGGCTGCAAACTCGCCTCAGCGGCCTCGCTGCACAGCAGAGCGTGGGCAAGTTCCAAGGCAAAACGCTTCTTGCCGATGCCTGGTGGGCCAACGAACAAATACGTGCTGGCCAACCGACCCGTCGCCAGCGTCCGGCGAAATCGCTCGACTACATCGTCATGCCCAATAATGCCTTGCCACATGAATCGGTCGAGTGATTATTGCGAGGACAGTGTCGAATCGATGAGCAAGAATGAAAAATACGAAACAGCATCTAACGCTGTTCCAGCCGGCTGATTTTCTCGAGGCGACGCTGGTGTCGGCCACCTTCGAATTCCGTTTCCATCCATTTCAGCACAACCCGCTCGGTGCTGTTCGCGCTCAGTAAATCTCCCGAAAGACATAAGACATTTAGGTCGTTGTGCCGCCGGCTTAGCTCCGCAGTAACCTCGTCCGCGCACGCGGCAGCTCGTACGCCGGGAAACTTATTCGCGGAAATTGCCATTCCGATGCCTGTGCCGCAAATCAGAATTCCCCGCTCGACCTCGCTTCCGCTTACTTTGCGGGCCACTAGCGCCGCAAAGTCGGGGTAGTCAACGCTGGTATCGCTCGACGGACCTTCGTCGACCACTTCGTATCCCTTCGATTTCAGCAGCGAAATCACCCGCTCTTTAAGGTGATAGCCGCGATGGTCGCTGGCAATGGCAACTTTCATGGTAGCTACGCACGTTTAGGTAATTCTCGAAAACAAAGTGACGTGTTGCCCAGCAACTAATCACACAGTACCCGCCGCAAGCTTTCCGCATGCTGTTTAACGCCGGCGGCGATCTGGGCGGCACAGTGGCGATATGCCCCCACCGATTGGCCGATCGGGTCGGCCACGTCGCCACGATCCGGCATGAGCAATCGGGTTCGCTCTGCCGCTTCTGGCCACCGGTCCACGATTGAATGCATGTGACTTTGGGTCATCGCCAAAATGAGGTCGGCATGGCGGACTAATTGTTCTGTCACTGGTTGAGCTTCATGCCGTGAAAGGTCCAGTCCTTGCTCACGCATGACTTGTACGGCTTCATTTGTCGGCGGGCAGCCCGGTGCGGCGGCAATACCAGCGGACATGACGATGATGCCACGCTCATCCAACCCGTCGAGTCTGCACTTCAAGCTCTTTGCCAAAGCATCGCGCATCAGCAACTCAGCCATCGGGCTACGGCAAGTGTTGCCCGTGCAAATGACGAGCACGATAACTCCGGCCAGGCGTCGCAACGTCGCTTCGCCAACGACACCTTCCCGCAGAATCTCGAGTGAGTTCTTTTTTACGCGTACAACCGACGAGGGTTGGCCGTAACGGCACGGTCCGTCGTCGAGCACGAGTGCCACATCGCCGTCCAGGTATCGAACGACCTCTTGGGCATTGACGGCATCAGGCTCGCCGCTGCGGTTCGCGCTCGTGAGGACAATTGGACCCGTCAGCATTCGTAGTACCGCCTGCGTCATCGCATTAGCCGGCACGCGTAATCCCACCGAACCGTTCGGTGCAACAACCTCGCGCACCTCGCGCGGCAACTGCGAAATCAGCCCGTCGCGATGTCCATTATCCACCACCAGGGTGACGGGTCCCGGCCAGCACCGGCGGGCAAGTCGCCGCGCCAAGGGCGACATATCCGGCACAAAATCGGGCGCTTCTTCAGCGCTCTTGATCGCCAGCGCCATCGGTTGGCCTGTCGGTCGGCCTTTTATCTTGACGAGCCGCTCAACCGCGTCCGGCCGACATGCGCTCGCGGCCAATCCGTACACCGTCTCCGTCGGAATTGCGACCAACTGGCCTTCCGCGAGTGCTTGAACCGCTCGATGCACGACATCACGCGAATCCTCAGCGTTTCGAATATCGATGACGATCGGCGGCATGGGCGATTCAGCGCGGGCACGGCGCATGCGAGCGGAGCCGCTGTTAAAATGTCGCGGCCCACGCCCCAGCAAGTGGATCATCAACTATATCGCTTTCTTCCACCAATGGTCAAGGATTTTCCGCACGTTCGGCTGAGCGTAAATCTTTGCCAGATTTCAACTTTTGGCGTTGCGGCCGGCCGCAACCGGTTGCGTTCGCCGTAAAATCGGCAACATTGGAATTGCTCCACTACGTGATACGAGCCACGCCTCAATCCATGCCGCAACAACCACCTATCAGTCGCCGCCAGTTCGGCAAGCTCGCAGCCGCGAGCTTGCTTGGCGCAACGGTCAGTGGCTGCGGCGGTGGCGCACCTCCCGGCCAGCCGGAACTCGTGTGGGGCTCGCTTGGCGCGGGCAAAGGCCAGTTCAGCAAACCACGGGCAATCGCCATTGATGACAAGGACCAGCTCTACATCGTCGACATGACGGCCCGCATCCAGGTGTTCGACGTCGACGGCAAGTACCTGCGT
>JADZDJ010000189.1 GCA_020851115.1 Pirellulales bacterium | reverse complement strand
TCCAACAGTGTTGTGACCAAGGTGATGACGCGCGTGCGGAAACCGCGTCGTGTGGTCCAGTACCGCAGTTCGCGGACTGGAAGCGTCTGCGGCAGCGCGGCGTACTGTCCGGGCGAGAACCAAGTGGTAGGGCCCAAAAACCACAAAATCCCTGCACGAAACCAGCTCCTGCACCGCAATGTTACCCACAAATTCTGGCGAGGAGGCTTATTTTTGTTGAGGTAGGCGGTATGCGGCCGGCGGTTGTGGTAATCGCCAAATTCTTCCGCCTTCCGCTTACTGCCTACCTCAACTACGGACAAAAACCCGCAAAATGCGGGCAAGATTCCGGACAGGTTCGATCACCCCAAAATCAATATCCCTCGAACAAAACGACGTTTTTACCCTCGAACCTGTTCGGAAAAGTCCAACAAAAAAACGAGGACAGGTTGACACGCATCGCAAAAGGAAAACCGGAAGCAAAACGGAAACGCTGCGGAATCGCGAAACTCGCTGTTTCTCGAGGAAAATTGGCAATTCAGCTTCCGCTGCAAGAAAAAAAATTCGCCATGAGCAAAACGACATGAAACTCGCATCACGCAGCCACGTCCCCGCAACGCGCCCACCCGCCTTTCAACACTTACCACGAAGACTTGGAACAACCGAGCCACAACCAAACAATCCATCACGAAAGGGCGAAAGGACGAAAACACGAGAAGAGAGTTTTCATAAGTCCTTTCCGCTTCGTCCTTTCGTGTATTCGTGATTCAAAAAATTGCGCAGAAAAACGACAAACTGAGGATTCGTAGTACGGATTTGCCATACGGAGTCTGCTAGAAAATTGTATTTTCGTAGGGGTTAAGTTCCTCTCGTGCAACCAAACCATTCGATATGCTTACGCGCACAGAAATGAAATCCCCGCTCACGACAGTACGACCTTAACCAATCGGCATGGTGGTTCAGCGTTTCCAAATCGGCTCCCTGCGGCATCATCATCACGCGAGTTCGGTCGATCTCGGAAAACTCGGCCAACCAAGATTCGGCTTCCTCACAATCGCGCCGCGAATCGACGACAAACTTGATTTGGTAGGGATACTCTACCACCAGTCTCCGAATCACTTCCGGCATATGGCGCGTGCGCTCGTGACGGTCGTGCCATTGCCCCGCTCGTTCGGCCGCTGGGGTCGAGTTGGCAAGTTTCGGGCTGATCGACATCAAGTCGCACTCGACGGGCAGGTAGAGCGTGCCAGCCGTCTCAATGGTAATGTGCAATCCGCGGTTGCGTAATGCGGCCGCCAGCGGCACAAGTTCGGCAAACAGCATCGGTTCGCCGCCGGTGAGTACCACATGCCGGCAGGCGACCAAATGGTCTGACTCGGAACCTTGTACCCCGGGTTCCCGCTGAGCGGCCGAACGCTCAATTCTACTTGCGTGGGCAAGCCGATCCACCTGTTGCAAAATATCGTCCTGCGACAGATCCTCTCCTTCCGGTTCCCACGATGAATAGGGCGTATCGCAAAATCGGCATCGCAAGTTGCACCCGCTGGTGCGCACGAACACACTCGGCGTGCCGGTTAGAAAACCCTCGCCTTGTAAAGAGCGGAAAATCTCGGCGATACGCATGGTTCGGCCAATAACTAGTGAACCGCGGTCGATTGCTGTCGGGGCAATTTCAACAATCGCCCTTGGCTGCTGACCGCGGGCAACTTTCATTGTTTCGCCGACCCCAACGATTGACGAGGCCCGAGTTTTGTCCGAAACTGCTAGAGTCGTTGAACGCCGTTCGGCGGTTGGTTTCTGCAAAAGGTATTTCGATGTCTACCATTCTAATCGTTGACGACTCGGCTGTAGATCGCCGTTTGGCCGGTGGCATTCTAGAAAAAACGGTGGGGCTGAAGGTGGAATACGCTTTCAACGGTGTCGAGGGGCTCGAAAAAATTCCTCAAGTCCATCCCGAGATGGTATTGACCGATATGCAGATGCCAGAAATGGACGGCCTCGACTTGGTTGGGAAAATTCGGGAGCGATTTCCACTGGTGCCCGTTGTGCTAATGACCGCGCACGGCAGTGAAGAACTGGCCGTGCAAGCGCTCGCCCGTGGGGCAGCCAGCTACGTACCCAAAGCAAAGCTGGCCGACGAACTGCCGGAGGTGGTCTCGTCCGTTTTGGCCGTGGCCAAGGCCGATCGACACAACGAGCGGCTCGGCGCCTGTCTCAAGAGCACAACCAGTGAATTCGTTTTGGAAAACGATCCCGCACTCGTCGATCCGCTCGTCGATCAGTGTCAGCAACTTATCACGCGAATGAAGATTTGCGATGAAACCGACCGCATTCGCATCGGCGTAGCTTTGGAAGAAGCGCTGTTGAACGCGCTCTATCACGGCAATTTGGAGTTGGACAGCGAATCGCTTCGAGAAGCCCGTACCGGGATGGTGAGCGGTTCGCTTTCCAATCCGATCGATCTGCGACGCAAGATGGCGCCCTACGTCGAGCGCAAGATTCATGTGCGAGTCTCTGTTTCGTCCGACGCAGCGCAGTTCTCGATCTCTGATGAAGGCCCTGGCTTCAATCTTGCCGACGTGCCGGATTGCACCGAACCAGAAAACCTCGAGCGCGAATGCGGTCGCGGCCTGCTGCTGATGCGCACATTTATGGATGAGGTGCGTTTTAGCCCTAAGGGAAACGAAGTGACACTCATCAAGCGCAAAGCTACGTAGGCCAGGGCGTTTCCCGCTTTCTCCATTTGGGCAGACGCACTGGGCAACCTGGCGCGGTTGCTAAGGATGCGCTGGAGCTAATCTTCTTGCATTGCCCGCGTCAACCTTGCTGACGCGGCGGGTTTCCCGATGTCGTGATTGCAAAAAGTGAGTTGTTCCATCACGTCATCGGGGCCGCCCTTGCCTGGCTGGTACCGTGGAAAATCCTCATCTACTTACCCGCGCGTTGCCAATTCGCAACCTAGGCTTGGATAAGGCCACACGTAACCTTTGCGCGGCCGGCATTATTGGCATAGACGGACCAGGCAATGCGAGACCAGATCTGCCGTTTCATCCGACTATTCGGCGCAACAATCGCGGTTTGGCCGACGATGGCTGGCGGCAATGTCCCATCCGTAAATCAGCCTTTTCAGCCGGGGGTACTCGAGCGGCCATCGCCAGTGGCAATTCGCGAACTCAAATTGCCACCTGCCGATCCCTTGACGGCGCCGCTGGAATTCACCGTCACCGAACGACAGCTGTTGCTCGATGCCGAAGACGGGCGGCTCGACGAGCATTCGCTAATCGAAGCGGCACTGATCGCCGGAGGGGCCGGCGATCTGAGCAAAATTAAAATCGAAACTGATCGATTCGCAGTCCTTCGCGACGAACTGCTTCGACATTGCAGCACGGAAACCGACACATTAACTCGAACCGAGCTAATTCACCAATTCCTGCACGATCGAGTCTTGCGAAAGTTTCGCGCTGACATCACGGATTTAACGGCGACGTTCGATACCGGCATTTACAACTGCGCTAGTGCCACGTTGCTGTTCGTGGCACTGGCTGCCGATGTCGGGATTACGGTCCAAGCATTGGAATTGCCGGGGCATGTGCGAGCCGCCGTCGGCGATGGCGCGAACCGCTGGGAGATCGAAATTACTACCTCGAATTGGGGCGAGGCGATTCGCCGACTTGAATCGCGCGCAGCGGATCGACGCTACGTTTCGCCGATCGGCTTGGTCGCCATGATTTATTACAACCAAGGCATCGATGCATTTCACGAACGACGATTTGCCGCGGCCATTGCCGCCAACCGCCGAGCGCTGTTGCTTGATCCCGAAAGCCGAGAAGCCCGCGGCAATTTACTGGCGGCGGTCAACAATTGGGCGCTGGCACTCTGTGAAAGCGGCAGGTTCGATGCGGCGGAATCGCTCTTGGCTGCCGGAATAAAATTCGACGCTAAGCACGCGGCCTTCTTGCACAACGCTGCATATGTGCGGAAAGCTAGAGCCACCGGCACACAGTGAGCGACTCGGCGGTATTTCTTGGTGTTGCACTGGGATTGGCGTGCTTGGTTTTCTATACTTGCCCTTGTGGACGCAACCGTTCATTCCCGCGCCAATCATCGAGCTGGATCATGGCGGTTCTTTATCTGACTGAGGCCGACGTCGCACGGTTAATCGAGATGCGCACGGCCATTGAAGTTGTTGAGGAAGCGTTTCGGCAACTTGCCGACGGCGGAGCCAACAATATCCCGCGAGTACGCGCAATATCGCCGGGGATTGTTCTGCACTCGATGTCGGCCGCGGCTGGATACTTGGGGCATGTCGGATGGAAAAGCTACACGACAACGACAAGCGGGGCGAAGTTTCTGGTCGGGCTGTACGATGCCGAGTCGGGCGATTTGGAAGCGCTGATCCAAGCCGATCTGCTCGGCCGGCTCCGTACCGCCGCCGCCACAGCAGTCGCCATCGAGTGGATGGCCGACATGCATGCCGCAGAAATGGGCCTGTTCGGAACCGGCGGGCAGGCCGCGATGCAATTGGAGGCCGTTTGCCTGGCCAGGCCGATCCATCGCTGCTACGTCTACAGCCGCAAACGCGAAAAGCGGGAGCATTTTTCTGCCAACATGTCTGCCAAGCTTGGAATCGAGGTTCATCCTGTCGATCGCCCAGCAGGGGCCGCAGGCGATTTGCCGATCGTCGTGACGGCCACGACCAGTGCTGCGCCTGTGTTCGAGGGGAAAACCCTGGCGGAAGGTGCTATGGTTGCCGCCGTCGGCTCGAATTGGCCGAATCGATCCGAGATCGACGTGACCACGATCCGCCGGGCCGATAACATCGTTTGCGATAGCATCGCGGCTTGCCAAAATGAAGCCGGCGACTTTCGAGAGGCCATCCAATGCGGCGTGTTCGACTGGTCGCGAGCGGTGGAACTGGCCGACGTGGTTGCCGGCAAAGCGGTCGGTCGCAACAATCCGCAAAGCGTGACTCTGTTCAAATCGGTGGGCTTGGCAATCGAAGACGTGGCTCTTGCGGGAAAGCTGCTGGAGTTGGCTCGGACCAATGGGGCGGGGAGCTGGTTGCCAATGTAGACCTGCCGCGCTGCGAAAGACATTTGTTTCGCCAAGCGAAAAATCTACGCTCGTGGCGTTTCATTTGGGCGCATCGCTTCGTGGATCGAGCTTTTTATGATCTCGCCCATCGCTTCCGTAGCCGCGGCAGCGGCAGCCGACAGCGCAGCCGAGGCGAGCGTACCGAGGCCGCTGACAAGTCGGCCAGCGGGCTGCGCAGTGGCATGTGCCGCTGAATCGGGATGAGTTTCAGAATGGCGTCGTTCCGGCTCACCCGTCGATTTTGGCGTATGACGGATCGCCTTGCCGACAACACCCCCTGCCGCCAATCCGCCAGCCGCGGCTGTTCCGAGTGAACCCCAGGGATAGCGTTCTGTCCAGGCGGCAACATCGCTTGTCCGGCTGAGCGATGCGGCAATCTCTCCTCGCAGGCCGAGCAGCGCGGCACGAGCAAGCTGCGACTCTCGGCTGAGGAATTCGGCTTCGGTTTTTGGTTCGCCTGTTGTCATCTTCAAACAAGGTACTCCTCACGTTCCGCAGTGAGGATGAATTCGGTTGGATCGTATTGCGCTCGCAGTTCAGTTTTCACGACGGAGCGTAAAGAGCCTTTTGCATCTAGCGTTCATTCGCCGGTTTCCAACTTCGCCGCGGCGCACCGGTGTAGTTCGCCAGCGGCCGAATCAACCGGTTGTTGTCCAATTGTTCAATAATGTGGGCACTCCAGCCTACCACACGGCTGAGTACGAATAGCGGTGTGTACAATTCCACCGGCAAATCGAGATAGTGATACAACCGCGCACTCGGCCAATCCAGATTAGGCGGCAGTTTTTTCTCCTCCCGGACCACGCGCTCGATCGTGTCGGCAATCGCCTCCATGGCAGGATGTCCCGTTTCCTTGGCCAGCTCACGGCATAGCGGTTTGAGGAACTTCGCCCGCGGGTCACCGTCTTTGTAAACGCGGTGGCCGAAGCCCATGATCCGCACTTTTCGTGCCAAGGCGTCTCGGACCCACGGCTCGGAATTTTCGGGTAAGCCGACCTGCTGAAGCACTTCCAGGACGCGTTCATTCGCGCCTCCGTGCAGCGAACCTTTGAGCGCCCCGATCGCCGCCGTAACGGCCGAATATAGGTCGGACAGAGTCGAGGCGACAACGCGGGCGGTGAACGTCGAGGCGTTGAACTCATGTTCGGCGTACAGGATTAGCGAGACTTCGAGTGACCGAACAGCGCTGGGGCTTGGATCGCGCCGGCGCAACATGCGCAAGATGTTTTCGGCCAGCGAGTATCGCCGATCGGGGCCGTAGGGTTCCTTGCCTTGCACCAGCCGATGCCGCGCAGCCATGACGACCGGCAACCGGGCCAGCAACCGTTCAGCCTTGCGCAAATTGGCATCGTGGCTGTTGTCGGCCTGGTCGGGATCCCAATGGGCCAGCAAACTGCAGCCGGTGCGCATGACGTCCATCATTCCAGCTTGCGGCGGAATGCGGCGCAGAGTTTGGATGACCTGCTCCGGAACCGACGCGTTTTGGCGTAGTCGATCGCGAAACGACGTCAATTGATCGGCTTGGGGCAGTTCGCCGAATAAGATCAAATATGCAACCTCCTCAAAACTTGCGTGCTGGGCCAATTCTTCGACGGCATATCCGCGGTAGAGTAAACCGCCGGAGATCGTGCTGACCGCGGTTTCGCCGGCGACGATGCCTTCGAGTCCTGGGCGATAGATGGATTCAGTCATTTCAATGGGAGATGTCAGATTTGAGATTCGAGCAGTTCCCTACTCGTTGTCGCCAGCGAAGTAGTGGCGGTCGCGCTCATCGTAGCCGGAATACCCTAACAAATCATACAATTCTTGTCGCGTCTGCATCAAATCGAGCAGGCTGTCTTGGGTTCCTTCATCGGCTAATACCGCGAGTGCGGCTTGCACCGCTCGCATGGCGACGCGCATCATTGTCACGGGATACAAAACGGCGGCGTAACCCAAGTCGGCCAGGTCATCGAGCGACAGCAGTGGACTTTGACCGAACTCGGTCATATTTGCGACCAGCGGCGCCTGCACTTCGCGGGCAAACCGCTCGAATTCCTCCGGTCCACGAAGGGCCTCGGGGAAAATCCAATCCGCGCCAGCTTCGAGATAGGTCTTCGCGCGCCCGATGGCGTCGTCGAGCGATGTGACGCCGCGGGCGTCGGTGCGAGCGATCAGCACCAACTCTGGGCTGCCGCGCGATTGGCTTGCCGCGCGGATTTTCGCGCACATTTCCAGCGGTTCGATCAGGGCTTTCCCAGATAGATGCCCGCATCGCTTCGGCAGGCGCTGATCTTCGATTTGAATCGCCGCCACTCCAGCGGCTTCCAGTTCGCAAACGGTTCGTTCCACATTCATCGCCTCGCCAAAGCCGGTATCCGCATCGACAATGACTGGAATGCGAACGCTGCGGGCCAGATAGGTCGCCTGCGTCACCAATTCGCTGAGCGTAAATAGGCCCACGTCGGGCAGCGCCATCGTGCCGGCCGACAGCGCCGCTCCCGAGAGATAAACCGCGTCATAACCGGCTTGCTCGATCAATCGACCAACCAGGGCGTTGAACGCCCCAGGAACTTGAATGGTGGCCTCGGCCACCGCATTTCGTAAAACTTGTCCCGGCGATGATTCGTCCACGGAATTACCTCAGCGATGGATGATGGACCACTTGATTACACTCCTCCGGTCGACGCCGTGTGTGCCGGTCGAGAGACCCGCGGACAACAAGGCGAATGAGGATTGAGGAAGGATGGAAGATGAATGGTTGTGCGTCAAGAGTGGTGCTGGTCGTTTTCCTCTTGGCATATTCAGGAATTCGAGTTTGGCGTCATGGCGTGATTTTCAAAAAAAATTTTGCGTGGAAATGAAGGAGCGGGAAAAGTGCGGTTTTTCCCGAGCACAGCGCGGATTTTTGCGAAATAAATTTCCGATTCATTTCCGGGGGGGTGCGCAAATAATCGGCGGGCGGAAGCGAAATGGATCGGGAATTTACGAGTGTTTTTGAGGTTTGAGGCGTGGCGAGGGTCGATGGAAAATAAGGAGGCGGTTGCTCGATGCTGGATATTTTTTGAATCGTGCGGGCGTCCATAGGCTAAATCATGCAACGGTGCAGAGTGGGCATGGAAGCCGTCGAGTGATAAGCCCTGAGCGAACTGCGGCACGGCCGAGCGGTGGCCGCGGGTTGCGATGTGCGGAGATTAAATTGTCAAAGATTATCGGCCACCGCATGCCGTTCGGCACGGCGGGCCGCACCAGCGATGGTGCTGGCCTGTCCATGTTATCGCATGTATATGTATCTGTCAAGAGGTGCGAGATTGATTTATTGGGATGGGGGTTGCCGAGCGGGGATTGGATCACAGAAGCACGAAAACACGAACGAAAGCAGCGACC
>JADZDJ010000188.1 GCA_020851115.1 Pirellulales bacterium | reverse complement strand
GAGGCACCCGTCACCGGCGCACTCGTTCCGCGCTATTGGTGTACGCTTCCAATGCCGCACCGTTTCCAGAGGCGGCACTCGATGGGTGGCTGATATTTTCAAGCCCGTCGGCATAATCCTTGCGTTTTGGCCGTGGCTGTGGCATATTGCCAGTTCCTGGAATCCGAAACTGGCGGCACCTTGCGGCGGGAGCCTTTTCGCCCATGCAGATCTGGCCTGCGATCGACCTGCGCGGTGGTAAATGCGTGCGCCTCCAGCAGGGAGACTACGGCCGCGAAACCGTGTTTGCCGACGATCCGGCCGCGATGGCCAGGCAATGGGTTGCCAACGGGGCCAAGTGCTTGCACTTGGTCGATCTCGACGGTGCCCGCGACGGCAAGCCGGCGAATCTGCCGAGCATCAAGGCTATTCTCGAGGCCGTCGATGTGCCGTGCGAGCTAGGGGGCGGCATTCGCGATGCAGCCACGATCTCCGCACTGCTCAATCTTGGCCTCGCGCGACTGGTGATCGGCACCAAGGCTTTGCGGCAGCCCGATTGGTTCCGCGACATCGTTCGCAAGTTTCCCGCGAAGCTGGCACTGGGGATTGATGCCCGCGACGGGCTTGTCGCCACCGATGGCTGGCTGCAAACCAGTCAGACGCCCGCGATCGAACTAGCCCGGCAATTCGCCGGTGAGCCGCTGGACGCGATCGTTTACACCGACATTGCCCGCGACGGCATGCTGGCTGGACCGAACATTGCCGCGATGCGCGCGATGAAAGAAGCGGTTCAATTACCCGTCATTGCCTCGGGTGGCGTCGCCACCCGCGCGGATGTCGCGGATTTGGCGGCCATCCCGATGGCCGGCCTCGTCATCGGTCGGGCTTTGTACGAAGGAACTTTAACTTTGGCCGATGCCTTAGCGGCAGCATGAAATCAACTCGGTTTTCAGTGGTCGGTGGACCGTTGCTAGCGATGCACGACTACCGACGATTGACAATGAACAACTCACCATAAGGAACTTTCCCGATGGCAAGATACGACGTGAAGAATATTCGCAACATTGCCCTTTGCGGTCACGGCTCAGCGGGGAAAACGACGCTGGTCGATAAGATCCTGAATCTGACCGGAGCCGTGGCCCGCCCAGCGAGCGTCGATGATGGAACCAGCGTTTGCGACTTCGATGACGAAGAAAAGTCGCATAAATACTCGATCGAAGCCGCCGTCACGCATTTCGACCATGCGGGCAAGCACTTCAATCTCATCGACACGCCGGGCTATCCCGACTTCATCGGTCAAGCGATCGGCGCCATGCGGGCGGTGGAAACCGTCGCCATCGTCATCAACGCCCACTCGGGGATCGAAGTCAACACCCGCCGCGTGTTTCAAGAGGCGGGCAAGGCGGGCGTCGGGCGGATGATCGTCATCAGCAAGATGGATTCCGAGAACATCGACTTCCCCAAGCTCATCAGCAACATTCAAGAAATGTGGGGCAAGGAGTGCGTGCCGCTCAATGTGCCGATCGGTTCGGGGCACGACTTCAAAGGGGTCGTGAACACGCTCAAACCGCCCGCCGATGCTGCGGGAGCGCTGTTGAATCCCGCGGAAGTCAATTTGGCGCTGATCGAGAACATCGTCGAAACCGATGAAGCAGCGCTGGCAAAATACTTCGAAGGAACCTTGCCCAGCGAAGCCGAGGCCGTCCACTTGATCGATCAATCGGTCGCCAACGGCCACCTGATTCCGATCGTCTGCGTTGCCGCCAAGGCGGGCATCGGACTCAAGGAACTGCTCGACGGCTTCGCGCTTTGTTCCCTCTCCCCCGACATGCTACTGCACAAAGCGAAGAACGAAGCCGGCGAAGAAGTCGAAATCAAGCCCGATCCAGCCGGTCCGCTGGTCGCTCAGGTCTGGCGCACGCGGATCGACCCGTTCGTGCAAAAGCTCAGTTTCGTCCGCATCTTCAGCGGCTCGATGAAGAAGGACGAAAGCGTCCACGTTGCGGGCGTAAAAAAGAATATCAAGCTCGGCCCAATCTTCGAGCCGCAGGGGAGCGAGAACAAACCAGTCGAAGCGGCGTCCGCGGGAGAAATTGTGGCGATTGCCAAAACCGAAGACATTCACACCGGCAGCACGCTCGGCAACTTCACCATGGCGCCGATCAAGTTCCCCACGCCGATGGTCGGGTTGGCGGCGGTTCCCAAGGCGCGCGGCGACGAAGCCAAGCTGTCTGGCGCGCTCCACAAGATCGTCGAAGAAGACGCCACGTTCCACATCGACCGCGATCCGCAAACCAAGGAACTGGTGATGACCGGCATGAGCGAATTGCACCTCACGATTCTTCGCGAACGCCTCAAACGCCGCGACAAGGTGGAAGTCGACGTCAAAGAGCCGAAAATCCCCTATCGCGAAACCGTACAGCAAAACGCCGAAGGGAGCTATCGCCACAAGAAACAAAGCGGCGGTCGCGGCCAATTTGGCGAAGTTCACATTCGCATGTTTCCGTTCCCCAAGGACACCAACCCGGAGGAATACTGCACCAAGGAACGCTTCCCCCACCTCCGCGAATTTCACCATCACCCGAAGTTCAATTTTCTCTGGGTCGATTCGATCGTCGGCGGCACCATTCCCAATAACTTCCTGCCCGCGGTCGAAAAGGGATTCTTAGAACGACTCGACCGTGGGGTGATTGCCGGCTATCAGGTGCAAAACGTCGGCGTCGATGTGCACTTTGGCAAGTATCACGACGTCGATAGCTCCGAAGCCGCCTTCAAAACGGCTGGCTCGATGGCGTTTCGCAACGTGTTTCAGGAAGCCAAGCCTTCGATCTTGGAGCCAATCGTCATTCTGCATATTACCGTTCCCGGCGGCAAAGTCGGCGACGTGAACAGCGACATGTCCGGCCGCCGAGGCCGCGTGCTGGGCATGGAATCGGCTGGCGGCGACTTGCAAACCGTCACCGCCCAAGTGCCGCTGGCGGAAGTCACGACATATGCCCGCAGTCTCTCCAGTATGACCGGCGGCCAAGGGAGCTACACGATGGAGTTCAGTCACTACGATGTCGTTCCAGGCCAAGTTCAAAAATCGATTATCGAGAAGGCCGTGCTGGAGAAGGAAGAGGAGGAGGAGTAGCCAGCCTGCCTCAGAGGTGCCGCCTTCTGAAGAGCGCAGATCGGCATCAATGCCAGATCACTTGGGCCCCGCTCCGTCTTCCATGTCTTCGATATAGCGGCGCAGCCGTTCGACTTCATCGGTCATGTGACAGATGCGTAGCATGTTTTCGACTCGCTTGAGCAACTCAATCTTGTTGACCGGTTTGCTGAGAAAATCGTCGGTCCCGGCATTTACGGCACGTTCGATATCCCCCAGTTCGTTCAAGGCCGTCACCATCAGCACCATGATATTCCGACTGTCTGCGTTCTGCTTGACTTTGCGACAGACCTCAAAACCGCTGAGTTTGGGCATCATGACGTCGAGCAAGATCAGGTCGGGCCGAAACGATGCGACTTTTTCGAGCGTATCGCGGCCATCGACGGCCACGGCTAGATCGCAATCGAGTTCGGCCAACATCGCTTCCAGCAACTCGACGTTGGCGGCGTTGTCGTCGGCGATCAGAATGCGGCTTTTGCGGGGAACGTCGGATTTTTTCGCCATTGGGTAGCCCGAGAATGAGTACAGCTTGATCGAAGCTGCCAATTATAGGACAAGCGGTAGGCAGGCGCGAAGTCGGATTGGAACCGCAAACAGGCGAGCGGGTGAAGGGGTGACGATGCGCATCGATGGTTTCACTGGCGCTGGCGACCAAGCAGGCCGCTGAATGAATCCTTCACCGCAGCAAGCACGCTGCGACGGAATGATCACCGGTTCATTTTCATGGATTCATCCCTGCATTGGCCGTCTATCTGCAACGAACTTTCTTACCGTAGCGCCCTGTTCACTACCGTTCAAGCCTGGCACGGGGTGATCCGAAATTAATCATCGAGGGTTCGTCTTCCCGCGACGAGTCTGGCGCACCTTTCTGGAAATCGCCCAGGTCCAAACCAGCGGCCACGGTTGGCCGGTTCCGGCAGCAGCCGGCGCCTTGGCGAGGCGCTTCGGACGTCGCAGGGATACCTCGTCAGGCATGGCGATGCAGGCGGCAGTTTCGGGAAATTTCATTGCAGCAGTTCCCTTCCGCGGCGATTATTGGCAACAATCGCGCCGGCCGTTGGCCAGTTTGGCGTTTGTAACGCCTTTGCTGGCGATCTACGAGTTTGGCATCCTCTGGCTCGGGCCGCAAGCGATGCGGAATGGAGCCGACGTCTGGCTTCGGCAATGGCTCGATGGCATCGGATTCAGCCAATACTTTCTGCTGCCCTTACTGACACTCGGCATGCTGCTGGCCTGTCACTACACAGCTCGCGACCCGTGGCGAGTTTCACCTAGCATTTTATATGCCAAATGGGCTGAATGTTTGTTGTTGGCACTGGTGCTGGTCGTAATTGCTCGTGTGCAAGGAACGCTATTGTCGATGTTCATGCCCGCCGACAATTCTTGGGCCGTTCACGCCACGATTGGTGAGTCGGTCGAGGGCCTATTCCAGCGGTTCGTCAGCTTCATGGGCGCAGGCATCTACGAAGAGTTGTTGTTTCGCCTACTTCTGCTGCCCAGCATTGCCAGCGTGCTTCGCTGGTGCGGAATGCCGCTTGGCTGGTCGCTCGCTGGTGGCGCCATACTGAGCAGTTTGCTCTTTTCCGGCGCACATCACCTTGGCGCGCAAGGTGAATTGTTCGAATGGTATCCGTTCGTGTTCCGCACGGTCGCTGGGCTGTTTTTCTCCGTGCTCTTCATCTACCGCGGTTTTGGCATTGTGGCTGGCACGCACGCGATCTACGACATCTTGGTCGGGCTAATGTGACAATTGATCCTCCGTCCGTCACGGCCGGTCATCTTTCCATCCGGATGCGACAGAGAAGTCTACTATCCAGCTCGGTCGCTTCGCTCGTGGACGCCACGGGCTGCCATCTTGTCGTGCCCAATGCAAACGACGTGAATGCCCAGGGAGTGCTGCGAAAAGCGGTGGTCGATACGACACGACATCGCAACGGATCCAGTTTATTTGGGCGAGCGAAGTTGGTCGCGGCTTTTTGCAAAAATCGCGCCACTGACTGCCAGACGACGGGATCTGCATTCAGGCGAAAATTTGGTCGTCGTTGGCGCCAACGTCACTCGGAAAATTCTCCCATGTTGTTCATTCTCATATGCTAGCAAACGGGTTTAGAAGTTCAAACGGCGCAGCTTGTCAAGTCCTGTTCCGCGAAAATATTTTCTGATAAGAATCTCTCTTTGAGCGACCGCGCAGCGCGAGATATAATGGGCCGTAATCGCGTCGTATCGTGGCTCGCCAGCGAATCGTATTCGCAAGCTAAACCTGCGGCGCTAGTGAGAAAGTAACCGTGTTAAGTAAGTTCGCTCGTAACTGTGGGCGGCATCGATTCAAGCCGGAGTCGCGGCCGTTGGAGAGTACCCCGTCGCCGTTTCCGTTGTCGCAGTGTTCGGCTTGCATCATTCGCTTCCCGCTGCTTACAGAATAATCTCTCGCGGCTGAACGCCGAGTTGGCAAGAACGATATTAAACGCCGATCCATTCAAGAAGGAACGCCGAACCGTGTTATCCGTCCGACCGAAAATTGCCGAACTGGTGTTTCAGTTATACGGTCGCCCACTGCATCCGGAGTTATTCGAAATTTTCGCCTCGCAGCGCGTTCGACGCGGCGATTACGAAGCCGACGTGCATATCACTAGCGCCGGCCATGTCGTGGCGTGGCGATATCGCGGCATCACGCTAACCGAAGTGGCGTGCAGCGCACAGCATCCACTACCACAAAAACGCCGCCTGTTGCATTACAAGTTGAAAGGCGACCGCAGCGATCGCATGGAATGCCGCGGCGGCGTGCGCTATCAAACTCGCTTTCAACTGGAACCCGTGGCTCCCGAAGTGTTTTGGACCTTCCAGCAAGAGCTTTCCAGCGAAGGCGTCCGCCACGGCATGCTCCACCGCTTCGACAGCAGTGGCCGCATGGCGCTGGGCGCATTGAGCTACCTGAACGTGGAAACCCGCAACCGAAGCCTGCGCGTGCAGGCGTTTCACACGTTCCCGGATGATTACGCGATCGTCAATAGTCAATCGCTGTTTGAAGTGCCCTAGGGGAAAAATGTCTAACGACCAATGACGAATCAATGAATTAAACACGAATGACGAAATGGGAGAAATCGCCGTCATTCGACATTAGCCATACTATTTGATCTCTGCGCCTCCAGAACTCTTCTCCTTCGCAGTCTTGTCAAGCTTCGGGATTAACACCAGCTTGACTTTCGTTCCCCTTGGCGGAATCTTTTCGGTGTTGGCTTCGAACGCTAGTTCCGCGTTTGCCTGCGAGCTTTCGATCGGCAGATCGAGCATTGCCGAGGGAAAATTTGACACGCAAATAAAATCTCCTGAAGCGTCCGACAGGTAAGTATTTTTGCCGGTCAATTCATCGTGATGAAAAGCGCTGCCGGCAAAAACCCAATGAGTGGCAAGCGGCTGTTGTGTCTTGATGTTACGCACCCAATCTTGGGCCTTCGCGTGATGTTGTAGGCCTTGCTGGTCTGTCCAATAAACCGTGATGTCAATCGGAGTGCCACAAGCCGGAACGTACTTCGGATCCCACTTCGCCGGGCTACCCGAATGTGCGCCGATCGCCAGCAGCGCGGCATGGACGAGATACGCCCTTGTGTTTGCCGTCACGATTGACTCATGTTCTTTCGTACCCTTCAGGCAAGCAAACATCTCCAACAGCCCGCGAGTGAGGCAAATTTCTCCATCGACGACGATCTGTTTATTTTTCGAGTCAATCCAGACATCGTAATCCGGCACAAGACGTTTCAGCGGTGCTGCAGGATCGGTTGGATTGAACACCGCGGGTTGATTCTTGGGAGTTTGTTTTGCCGGATCATTACCGGCGGCTGTTGTCGCTTCAGCGGATCGCTGCTTTCCGTCTGCAGCGGTCGCTTGAGTGATCCAGTAGATGCACAGCGCCAGCAGCAAATACGAAATTGAAGATCGACCGAACTTCATCCAAATTGCACGCAATCGCATTATTTATTCTCCAAAGGTTGCTGATAGGATTATACCTTATCGTGAGCCTCCCGGCTGCATGAATGATGGATCGAACATTTCATGAACGACTTGGACTATGCTGCACGTGAATCGACTTGCCGAAAATCTTGCCCATGTGAAGCGGCGAATTGCCAGCGCAGCCCTGCGGAGCGGGCGACCGCCTGGCGCAGTGAAACTAGTCGCCGTGACCAAATCGGCGCCGGTCAACGTTGTCCACGATCTAATCGCGCTGGGAATTTACGATTTGGGTGAAAGCCGCCCCCAAGTGTTGTGGAATAAAGCCGCGGCGCTCGCAGACCAGGCGGTCTGCTGGCACTTGATTGGCCACTTGCAGCGCAACAAAGTCCAACGCACGCTGCCGCTAGTGTCGATGATCCATGCGGGCGACAGCATGCGACTGCTACAAGCAATCGACGCAGCGGCAGCCGTCGACGGCCGACGCGTACCGCTGCTCTTGGAAATTAATATCTCCGGCGATGCCAGCAAACATGGATTCACCGCTGCCGAAGTAGAACGACAACTGCCAGCCATCGCCCGGCTCACTCACGTCGAAATCCGTGGCTTAATGGGAATGGCCAGCCGTGAAGGAGATTTGGAGCAAGCGCGACAGGAATTCTCTCGTTTACGCCAGCTGCGCGATCGGTTGCAGTCGTCTGCGCCGCCAGAAATCGCTCTCGAAGAACTTTCGATGGGTATGAGCGGCGACTTCGACGTGGCCATCGAAGCAGGCGCCACGATCGTCCGCATCGGCTCGGCGCTGTTCGAAGGACTGAATCCAGAGCCCTGAACTCGTCCATTCAATCCTCGTACCGAATTTCCTTGATCTCAAATTTCATCGTTCCTGCCGGAACCGGAATCTCGACTTTCTGCCCAACTATTGCGCCGAGCAGCCCTTGCGCCAGTGGGCTGGTAACCAGGATCTTCCCAGTGTCGTAATCCTCTTCGCCGGCCCCGACTAAGATAAATGTTTCTTCATCACCGAATTCTAGATCGTTGACAACCACCGTTGCGCCAAACGATACTTTTTCCTTATCCACTTTCGAAGTATCAATGATCGACGCCCGAGCCAACTTGTCGGCAAGCAGGTTGATTTTGGCCTGCAGCATGCCCTGCGATTCACGGGCACCGTGATATTCGGCATTCTCACTCAAATCACCTTCGGAGCGCGCGGTGGCGATGCGCTGGGCGATCTTGGGCATTTCGACGTTTTGTAAATGATCCAACTCGGCCTTAAGCTTGTCGTAGCCGGCATGTGTCATTGGGATCAATTCAGACATACTGCAAACTCCGTACGTTCAAGAAATCAGCGCGGCGCAAAAAAACTCGGCCCGACCCAGCGGGGCGGACCGACGCTGATATTTTGCCCCGCTGGACCAGTGCTGTAAAGACGGATAAAGTCGCATCCCTGGATTGAATGTTGAGTTCGTCGACGGTAGCCAATCCGATCAAGAGCGCGACCACATTTGTAAGCGCCCAAAAAATGGCGCGATCGATGTGCAATAATAGATGATCGCCGATCGCTATCAAGCGCAAAGCGATGGTGCTGTCGCGCAGTAGAAGCAAGTACGGTCAGTACGAGTTAAGGCTCGACGACACCTATCGCACACTGCTGCTGTCGGATTTTAGCGTCTTGATCGACGAAGCGTTCGCTACCTAGACGATTCTCGTCCCGGTCGAGTTTCTTCGGGCAAATACAGCACTCGGCCGCACGATTTGCACAGCACAACGCGCTCCATGTTGATTTCGTTCACCATGTTGGCGGTCAATTGCTGGTAGCATCCGCCGCAACTGCCGTTTTCGATCGCCGCCATACCGTCCGGACCTTTGGCTTTAACGACGCGCCCGTAGAGATCGCGAAAGTCCGCGGGGAGCGAGTTTTCGGCCTTTAACAGTTCGCCTTCCAGCCGCTTGGTGTCACTACGCAACAATTCTTCTTGTGCACGAACTTGCTGCTGCACTGCGGTCAGGTCCGCCTTCGCTTTGGCAACCTGGCTTTCCAGCTCTGGCACCTGTGCCTTCTGGCCATCCACTTTTTCCATCGCTTCCAAGATTTCGTCGGCAAGCACACTGCCGGCCATCTCGTCGGCAGCGATTTGATCTTTAAGAGCTTGATACTCGCGATTGCTTTGGGCCTGATTCAGTTTGACTTTCAGATCGACGATCTTGGATTCGCTACTCTTGAGTTGAAGCTGCTTTTGGTCGATTGCCACCCGAGCCGCCTTTATATCGGCTTGTAGCTTCGCGATATTTTCTTCTGCGGTGGCAACCGCGGCCGTGCGCACGCGAATTTGCTTCGGCCCGCTGTCGAGCCTGGCTCGTAGATCTTCCAATTGAGTATGAATTCGATGCAGCTCACGTAAAGCTGCCGCGGTTACCGCCATACGAAGAAGCTCCGGCTAGGATGGGTCACAATCAAGGGCGTTGGTTCCAATGTATCAAATTACGACGACAAGATAAGCCGCGTTCATCCACCGACCCGGAAATCCTCAGTATATAGCCGCGCAGTTCTCGCCAAATGCCCCAATATCTCGGCCCGTGGAATTCCGCTGAAAATCGCGGCAACCATCAGCATGCATCCCAATTACGGCACAAAAACACTCAGAATTCTTTGTGGTAGAACTCGCCGGTTTGTGAAAGCAATTGGCAATCGCCAAAGAATTAGATAGTTGACAACTCCGGCGACAGTTGGTAGGTTATCATTTGTCAGCTTCTGCTGACACCTCTTGGCCGCAACGGCTCCTGCCCCGCCGCTTGCGGCCTTTTTATTGGCTTGTCCGATTCAACCCGGGCAAGTTCAGCGGTCGTCACGGTTTGATTGCCAGAATCACATCTCCCGGTACCGGCAAGCGACAACCGATCACGTCCGAGAAACCTGCATGGCATAGCAGCTTTTCGTATTCGCCGAGCGTGCGTTCTTTGCCCTCGGCACATGCCAGCATGTTGAGATTCTGCATTTGCGCCCACCGCGGGCCGGATTTGTCTTCCCGCAGTAACTTTTCCGCGACCAGCAATCCGCCGCCGCTGGGGAGGCGATCATGAACGCTGTGTAGCAGCCGGTTGATTTTTTCTTCCGGCCAATCGTGTAAAATCCGGCCCAATCCGATCAAATCGCATGCTGGCAGCGCATCGGTAAAAAAATCTCCACCCATCAGCCGAATGCGATCGGCAACCGACGAGGCGCCGACGATCTCATTTGCCAGCGGCAACGCTTCCGGTAAGTCAAATACAATCGCCTGCAGATTCGGATACCGCTCACAAGCCGCAATCGCCATATGCCCCGTAGCGCCCCCCAAGTCGCAAAACGTCTGGAACCGGCTCAAATCAAACGCGCCAACCACCAGCGGCGAATTGATCATGCCGAAGCCATGCATCCCCATCAAAAACTCACGCTTGGCATTCTCATTGCAGAACAGGTGCGAGAAAATCCCTCCTTCCCAGCCAAATGTCTGCTGCCAGCGATTCGTTCCCTCGCGAATGGCGTCTTCCAAATTTCCCCACATCTTCCAGGCAAACTCGTTGGAGAAATTGATGTAGCCGGTCAACCGACGCGGGCTTGATCGAGTGAGATACGTTGCCGCGGTAGTCGTATTTTCAAATCGCTCGCCGTGTTGCGACAGCAAATTCAAGCTGACACAAGCCCCCAGCAATCGCTGGATCGCGTCAACATTCAGGTTCAATTCCGCCGCCAGCGCTGCCGACGATTTCGCTCCGCTTTGCAGCGCATCGAACACTCCCAGCTTGACTGCGGCAAACATGACTTTCGAGCGTCGAAATGCCTCCATCAAATCGAGTACAACCGTCGGCTCCGGCACCGTAACATCTTTGGCCATCTCAATTTCTCCTTAAAGTCCTGGACCGCAACTAGACACATCCGCGAGCGTCTCAGAGACTCGCATCGAGGTCAAGTCACTGCTTTCAATTTTTGCCTTCAATCGACGAACTGATTATCCTTGCACTTCGATTGCCCGAGCCCGCCGAGCCCAGTGCAACGTCGAACCGGCCGCTGTCGCCAAGATCAATCCGCCTCCGAGCAGCGTGCGCGCATCGGGAATCTCATGAAGCAGCGGCCAGGCAAACAAAATTCCATAGACGGGTTCTAGACAGATAATAATGCTCGCTGTTTGCGCCCGCAGTGATTTCAAGCTGCCTAGAAATAGCAGGTGAGCCAGTGCTGTGCAAATGATTCCCAGGAGTGCCAGTAGTGCAATATTTTTGGTTGTTAGTCGGTCGATTTCGCCGATCGCCAGGGGTACAGTCAGCGCGCAGCAAATTGTCTGCTGGAAAAAGCTGACCGTCACTTGCGAATAGCGCCTCACACCCGCGCGTGTCAGCAGCGCGAATAATGCGTACAAGAACCCCGACAGCACTGCCCACGCCAACCCCAGCGTGGTTCGATTTTCAAAACTAAACTCCGGCGCCAGCAGCGCAAGCCCGCCGGTGACCAGCGCGACGGCCACCAGATCGATCCAACCGAGTCGCTCCTCAAACCAAATCGGCTCCAGTAGTGTTACAAACAGTGGAAAACTGGCAAATCCAAGCATGCCAATGGCGACGGTCGAAATCTGGATCGAATGAAAAAACGCCAACCAATGCAGCACCAACAGCGCTGCCGACAGCGCCAACTGCCCCAAGTCGCCTCGTGACCGCAGACACAGATCGAGTCTCAAGATTTTGCCGACGACCAAAATCGTCGATGCCGCAAACATCGTTCGCCCCGCCGTGATCAGCGTGGGGCTGGCCTCGACAAATTTGGCAAACAGTCCCGTCAACCCAAACAACACCGTGGCAAGGTGCATCTCAACCAGTGCCCAACCGTGCCTCGCAGGCATTGAATTGACGGTGTTCCTGATCTGCTGATTCATAGTGCCGGATCAGAATTTGTAATTCCAACTTTCAGCTCGACGCCAATGCGCAAGAGATGCTGGAAGAGATTCGTGCGTCATCCTCGCCTCCTCGGAGCGAATCATCCTTCAAAACAGCACGGAGTGAAAGCCCATCGATTTTGTTTCAGCGTGGTCTCCATTGTTGCGGCAAATCCAGTAATCAGCAGGCGGCAGGCAGAAGATGGTCACGGCTTACGTATCGATTTTGCATCGAAAGTTGTGAATATGAATGATCTTCCGCCGAGTACGAGGAGCAGTTGCCGTGGCCGGGAAGCTGCGGAACCTGGTGCGGGTGCTAATGGAGGGTGGCCATGGATGGCGATGCTCAAAGGTTTGTTGACGGATTACAAGCATGCTTTTGAAGTTCTGCAAAATCCTCGCAAATTGTATTCGTGTGGCCCCTTGCTGTTCGATAGTTTGATGATCGCAGTCTTGGCTGTCACATGCGGCGCGGATGACTGGTGCAGCATGGCCGCCATCTTGTAGTCCGATTCGATCGGTCCCGAACCGATCGGTCAGCCGCGTCCCACATGGGTTGGGTAGTCCAACCTAAACCACGAAAAAGTTGATTTATACCCGAAGATGCAAAGACGCTCACACCCTTTTAGACCCTGATATTGCCGTTGCCATCTATCTCGAAAGCCGCTATTCTTCCGCCCTATTTTGGCCGCTCTGCGGCCGGCCAGCATTCTAATTGGGGGGAGGAGAAAATCGATGCGACAATTCGAGATGTTCAGTGCTTGCTGCGTGCTATTGTTCGCAGCCGCCAGTTCGGCCTGTGGCGACGATCGGTTGAATGTCTGGTTGGCCGATGCGCCGCTAGGTTCTTGGACGGTGCAACTGGAACTGCCGCCAACGCTAACGTTGTCGGCGGCCGAGTGCATGACGCCCTTCATCGCCAGCGATCGACCTGTGGCGCCTCACCAAGTCATGGCCGGCTGCACCGATGCTCCGGCATCATGCGCGTCTTGCACTGACGGAGATGCGCAGGGCTGCGGCACGACCGCAAACTGCACGGTGATCGACCCGACAATGGCCGCCATTATCGCCCGCCATCGCAAGGATTCTCCGGTGGCGCGGTTTGGTGAATCATTGGAAATGCCATGTTTGCCATCGGATTGCGGCTCGGAAGGCGCAACTTCCAAGTGCGGCGCAGCCAAGTGCTCGCCGCCGTTGATGTCGCCCTCGATGGTGGTAGCTCCTGCTTTCACACCGCCGGTTTTCGGGCCACCGCCAATTTGCCCGCCGCCGATCGCTTTGGCGGCAGCGCCAAATTGCTCCGCTTTTGGTTCCGCCTATTTTCAACCTGCGTGGACAGCGCCGGCTTCCGCTTACCGGCCGGGTTTTGCCACGGGACTGTCTTGCGATTACGATCGGCCGAGTCACCCGGATTCGATCAATCCATACTACGATTCGTACCCCTACCGCAATTCCTGTCAGCGCCAATCTTCGAGTGCCTTTCAATGTTCGCGGCCGGCTTGCCGCAGTGATTCTAGCGTGTCTACGCGTCCAGTGTGCGATGCCCGCCGCGCCCCAGAGTGTTGTTCCAATCACTGTCAGCGCCCACCTTCCGCGGACAAATGTGGCCGGTGTAATCGTCGGCAAACATGCGATTCCTCTCGGGAACGAATCGGCGTCCAGTTCGACAGTTCTTTGCCGGCCAAGGCAGTCGCTGAGGACGACGAGGTGGAGGGCGACGATCACGATGAATGCTGCGATGCGATCCAGCAGCGGCTCGCGCATCTGCTGGAAGCCAGTCGCCATTTAGAACTGGCGGGCATGAAAGACGAGGCTCAGCGGCTTCGCGAATCGTGTGTGGCCGAAGTCAGCGATTTGGTGCGCCGCTTGAAGTCCGCGGAAGCCGAATTGGAGTCGTTGCGAAGCGAAGCCGTCATCGCCCGACCAGCCAGCCTCGAAACTCCGTTGCCGCGCCCGCTGCCGGCTGATTCTGGATGCAACAAGAATCGCGGAACCAAACAGGTCGTTGCCAATCTCAAAATGCTGGAATTGGATCTGACACGCGCGCGGAAGTTGGATGCGGTGTACACGACGGAATCGGGCAAAGAATTCGCTTTGGACGATTTCGTCACCGGCCGCGGCGTCCTGAAACCGATTCTGAACGAGGATGAAGCGCAGGCGTTCGATGGGCTGATCGAACTGCTTCGCGAACAGTGCGCGGCGACAACGCTTTGCGATCCCACGGTGATGACGACCGATGGACGTTCGGCCCATTTTGCCGTCGGCGGAGAGTTTCCTGTGCCATCGTTCGGGAAGTCGAAGAACGAGAAGATTAAGTTTCGAGAGTTTGGAACATCCGTCGAGCTTCGGCCCACGATTTTGGATGGCAACAACCTTCGGCTCGAAGTCCACCCTCGCATTGCTGAAATCGACGAGAGCCGATCGATCCAAGTCGCGGAATGCATCGTGCCGGGCCTGCTGTTTCACGAAGCCGACTCGGCGGTTGAGTTGCGCACTGGCCAAACCGCTATTCTGCTGGGCGACGTCGAAAACAGGATCGAAAGTAGCTGTGTGTGTTCGCTGGGCAGCCGCACGGAGCCTTTTCCCTTGGAAGCGCAGATCATTGGCTTTCTCGACGGATTGGGCATCGCAGCGCCCTGGGTTAACAAGCGTGTGACTTGCGAGGAACATGAGATTGTCTTCGTCGTCGTCGTGCGACCTGAGATTGTCGAAACTTGTGGTAACTCGATGAAACTTGGCGGCGACAGTGCGGCATGCAAAGGCCACTGCAACCCACAGCGCGAATGCACAGAAAGCGCGTGCCGACTGCCCGCCGCCGAGTGCCCAGCGACTTTGCCGCAACCAGCGACTGCAAGCGACTTCCCGCCGCTGCCCATGCCGCCGTTTTAATCGTCTGCAGCGCTTGCGCAGACGATTGATTAAAACCGGCTGCGCGACAGGCAGTCGTGTTGGCCGATGGAAATTAAGCGACACAGAGGCAGAGCCAGTAGCATTTTGTACGGTAGTCAGTATTGTAATTCCGAGCCACGCCCGTCGAGTAGCGGACGTGAAGCCGCATCAAGCGTCGCACGACTGCTAGCTGGCGCACGAGGCTCGGGAAGAAGTCGCCTTGGCAATCAGTGGTTTGAGCAGTCTCCCCGTGTGATTGTTGGCCAGTAAGGCGACTTCTTCCGGCGTTCCTTCGGCGACGATTTGGCCACCGGCGTCGCCTCCTTCGGGACCGAGGTCAATCAGCCAGTCGGCGGTTTTGATGACATCGAGGTTGTGTTCGATAACCATGACCGTGTTGCCAAGGTCCACCAGCCGCCCCAACACTTCGAGCAGTTTGCGGACATCGTCGAAGTGTAGTCCGGTAGTGGGTTCGTCGAGCAGGTAGAGCGTGCTACCGGTTTGGACGCGGCTGAGTTCGGCGGCGAGTTTCACCCGTTGGGCTTCGCCGCCAGAGAGGGTGGCGGCGGATTGGCCGAGCGTGAGATAGCCGAGGCCGACTTCTTGCAAGCTGGCGATCGGGCGGGCGATTAACGGGAAATTTTCAAACACGGTGGCCGCATCGTCGATTCGCAGCTCGAGGGCATCGGCGATCGAAAGGCCTTTGAACCTGACTTCGAGGGTTTGGCGGTTGAAGCGTTTGCCTTCACACTCCGGGCAACGGACGTGTAAGTCAGGAAGGAATTGCATTTCGATTTTCTTGATGCCCATCCCTTGGCATTCTTCGCAGCGGCCGCCTTTGATATTGAAGCTGAAGCGGCCACTTTTGAAGCCGCGCTGCTTGGCTTCGCGCGTGCCGGCGAAGGTTTTGCGGATTTCATCGAAAATGCCGACATAGGTCGCTGGGTTGCTGCGCGGCGAGCGACCGATGGGCGATTGATCGATGACGACGAGCTTGTCGATTTGGTTGACGCCGCGAAGGCTGGTGTGAGGGCCCGGTTTCGGGCCGACGCCGGTCATGCGGCGCTGCACGGCCTTGGCGAAGGTTTCGTTCACCAGCGAGCTTTTTCCGGAGCCGCTGACGCCGGTGATGCACGTGAACACGCCAAGCGGGAAGCGAGCGTTGACGTTCTTGAGATTATTCGTGGCGACTCCTTCGATGGAGATCGAACGAGTCTTAGCGACGCGGCGGCGCGCGGATGGCACGACAATGCGCTTGGCGCCCGCGAGATATTGGCCGGTGATCGAGTTAGGATTGTCGCATACTTGCTGCGGCGTGCCCCGAGCGACGATCTGGCCGCCGTGAGCGCCTGCGCCTGGTCCGATGTCGAACAGCAAATCGGCCTCGCGCATCATCACTTCGTCGTGTTCGACGACGAGCACCGTATTGCCTTGCGATTGCAGATCGCGGAGCGCGTCGATCAGCCGTTGGTTGTCGCGTGGGTGCAGCCCGATCGAAGGCTCGTCGAGAACGTAGCAGACGCCGACGAGGCCCGAGCCGATGCCCGTGGCGAGGCGGACTCGCTGCAGCTCGCCTCCGCTGAGGGTGTCGTTGGGGCGGTCGAGCGTCAGGTAGTTGAGGCCGACTTTGTCGAGGAAGTGCAAGCGGCCGGAGATTTCGGCGGCCAAAGGTTCATAGATCGGGAGGTCTTCGTCGTCGAACGCCAAACCCACGAAAAACGCTTGCGCTTTTTCGATGGTCAGCGCGACGACTTCGTGGATCGCTTTGCCGCCGATGCGCACGTGACGGGCTTCGGGACGAAGCCGTGCCCCGCCACACGCCTTGCAAGCGACCGGGCCGCGAAAGACAGCGAGACGTTCTTGGTCGGCGGGCTTGGTGGCGGTCGCGAATTCCTTTTCGAGCAGAACTAAGATTCCGAGGAATTGCTTGCCATCGCCGCGGAGGAGTTTTTCGCGCTGCGCCGGTTTCCACTGTGCGTAGGGCAAGTCGAAATCGACTCCGAGTTTTTCCAGTTCTTCGCGATGCTGTTTGGCTGCTGAAGTCGGTTCGTTTCGCCAGGGCAAAATCAGGCCGGAGGCAAGGGATTGCTCTTCGTCGGCAAGGATGAGTTCGGGGTCGAACTCCTCCCGCGCGCCCAGCCCTTCGCAGGTCGGACAGGCGCCGTAGGGGCTGTTGAAGCTGAACGTGCGCGGCTCGAGTTCTTCATAGCTGATTTTGCAGTTGGGGCAGGCGTAGAGGGTGCTGAAGATGAGTTCCTTCCACTGGCCGGCGTCGGACTGGTCGGGGTCGCGGACTTGGTAGCTGACAAGGATCGCTCCGCCGCCGTGCGTGATGGCCAAGTTGAGTGATTCGGCGAGTCGATCGTCGATGCCTTCGCGGATCACGATCCGATCGACGACCGCTTCGATCGTGTGATTTTTTCGCGGGGCAAGCTGGGGAGGTTCGCCGCCGACATCGATCACTGCTCCATCGACGCGGGCGCGCTGAAAACCGGCTTTGCGGATCTGCTCGAAGATTTCTTGTTGTTGACCTTTGCGGCCCCGCACGAAGGGGGCCAGGATCATCAATTTGGTGCCGGCGGGAAGTTCCATCAGATCGGCTTGGATTTCCTCTAGCGATTGTTGGCGAATCGGCGTGCCGCATTGGTAGCAGTACGCCGCGCCAAGGCGAGCATAAAGGAGCCGCAAGTGGTCGTAGATTTCGGTTGCCGTGGCGACGGTGCTGCGCGGATTGGCGTTGCCCGCACGCTGGTCGACGAGGATTGTCGGCTGAAGACCTTCGATCAGATCGACGTCGGGCCGCTCCAGTTGATGCAGAAACTGCCGCGCGTAAACCGAAAGGCTTTCGATAAACTGCCGCTGCCCTTCGGCGAAGATCGTATCGACTGCCAGCGAGCTTTTCCCTGAACCGCTGGGGCCGGTGAGGACCACGAGCTTGTCGCGGGGGATATCGACGTCCAGGTTCTGTAAATTGTGAACCCGAGCGCCGCGGATGCGGATGCAGTCGTAGTCGAGGGGGGCCTCGCGATATTCAGCGCCGGCGACATGCTTGGCAGTCCCGCCGGCGGCGACAATCGTGGTTTCCACAGGAGGCCCCATCGAGTGATGTCGAGAGTTTCTCAAACTACATAGCCTACTTGGGCAGCGGGGGGAAAGGTAGGTCGCGGATTCCTGTTCCGATGCGCAGCAGGGCCGCCATCGAACGATCGCGTGGAATCCGTCACGCGCAGGCAGCGTGACTTGGCGCTACAGAAACCCTGCGAGCCGGACGGTTGGGGATCCGGCTCGCAGGGTGCTTTCCAATGGTCGCGGGTCGCGGCGCGCCGCTTACGACCAATCCAAGAATCCCTTCAGCTCTTCCGCGCGGCTGGGTTGTTGCAGCTTGCGGACGGCCTTGGCTTCGATCTGGCGAATGCGCTCGCGTGTGACCTTGAAGATGTGACCGACTTCTTCCAGCGTATAGCTGTAGCCGTCCCCCAGGCCGTAACGCAGCTTGATGATTTCGCGTTCGCGGTAGCTGAGCGTTTTCAGCACTTTGCCGATCCGCGATTTCAGCATCTCTTGAGCGGCGCCGATGGCGGGGCTTTCGGCATCGCCATCGGGCAGCAGGTCGCCGAAGTGGCTGTCTTCGCTATTGCCAACCGGACGGTCGAGGCTGATCGGATAGCGGCTCATCGCCAGCACGCGGCGAGTCTCGTCGATGGCCGTGCCCGCGGCACGGGCCGTCTCTTCGATCGTCGGCTCGCGGCCGAGACGCTGCAGCAGTTCGCGCGAGACGTTTCGCACGCGGCTCATCGTTTCGACCATGTGAACTGGGATGCGAATCGTGCGGCTTTGGTCGGCCACGGCGCGGGTAATCGCCTGGCGAATCCACCACGTCGCATACGTGCAGAACTTGAAGCCGCGGCGGTACTCGAACTTATCGACCGCCCGCATCAACCCGGCATTGCCTTCTTGGATGAGATCCAAGAAACTCAGGCCGCGGTTGCGGTACTTTTTGGCAATCGATACCACCAGTCGCAAGTTGCCTTCCGAGAGGCCGCGCTTGGCGCGTTGATAGTGCGTATAGATGCCTTTGATGTTCAGCACTCGGTTCCGCAGGCTCTTGGGCGTTTCTTGAGTCGCCCGCAGAATCTGGCGGAATTCCTTGACCCATGGCGCCCGTTCGGTTGGCGGCAGCTTGGCCTTCTTGTGTTGATCGATCTGACACTTCAAATCGTCCAGCCGGCGGCTGAATTCTTCGAGCGTGCGGATCATCGTTTCGACGCGCTGCGTGCGGAGGCCTAGTTCTTCCACCAGCTTCACCGTCCGTTTACGGCGGCGATTGAGCCGCAACCACGCTTCGCGGCGAACGCTCGGCTTCGTCGATTTGCTAAAGGCGATGCGGTAGTCGCCCTTGTTGCGCTTCAGCAACTCATTGACCGTCAGCAGATTGTGCGGCAAGCGGCCGAGGATTTGGTCTTTCTCCAATCGATCGGTTACGCTTACTTGCACCGTCCGGTCAAACGGCAATTCACCTTTGTGAACGCGATTCAAAATCCGCACGGCGTACTGAATCACAAAGTCGCATTCGAGCAGCTTGTGGCGGAAATGAGTGCGCGTGATCTCAATGCGCTTGGCGAGCGAGATTTCTTCCTGCCGAGTGAGCAGCGGGATTTCGCCCATTTGCGTCAGATACATCCTCACCGGATCATCCGACCAACTCTCCAGGTCGCCTTCGGCGAGTTCTTCGCCTTTTAGCTCGGCATCAAGCTCAACATCGCCCGCGGCGAGCGGGTCGGCGGCCAATAACTCGTCATCGACAAGGTCAGGCTCATCGGCCGTCTTATCGACAAGCTCAACGGCGTCATCCGGGTTAGCCGCAACATCATCTTCCAATTCATCTAACAGCGTCGTGTTATACAAGGGTCGCTCCAGCAGGCATTCCTGAGGAAGGTGAGGGGGTTAGAAGCGAGGAAGTCGGCGAGCGATTGGGCATGGGACCGTGAGGCAGGGGCGAGAGGATGGTTCATGGGCCTCCTGAATCAACTGCACGGTAGCACGTCATGCCGCGCTGACTCCAAGCTCACTATTATTAATCAAACACGCTTGGAAATCCAACAAATTCTACCCACTAATTCACAAAATGCTTCAGTTTAGTTCTCAGTTGGAAAGAAATTACAAACACATAAACAATAATGGTCGTCCCATACTTTGTAAACTGCCTATTTTAACAAAAAGGCATCGTGGAAACTCCCTTTCTACGCGATCGTCCAACCTCCGCAAGTTGAGTGCCGCAGCACCTCGGTCAACGATCGAACGGGCGACACTTAGGAGATGATAGCTAACCACCTCCTGTTTTCACCCCCATGCCCTGTGCGAGGCCGGGAGCCTTGCGGAGCGCAGCTTTGGATGATGAATGATCGTGGCAGACGTGGCGTGCTTTGTTCAGCCGTGGGCGATTCCCGAGGAATTAGCGTTGGGCGTCATCGTGTGATTTCGAAAAAAAATTTTTGTGGTGGAAATGAGGGAGCGAAAGAAGTGCGGTTTTTCTCGAACGCCGTGCAGATTTTCGCGGAACAAATTTCCGGTTCATTTCCGGGGGGGTGCGCAAAAAATCGGCGGGCGGAAGCGAATTGGATCGGGAATTTACGGGTGTTTTTGATGTTCCAGCCGTGGCGAGGGTCGATGGAAAATAAGGGGCTGGTTCGGAGACGAGGGTTCGGGGTTCGAGGGCAAACGCTCAATGCTCAGGGCTTCGTTCGGCGGCTTTCGCGAATAGTTGTCAAGTTTTACGCTGCGCAATTAAGTATACAGGCGTTCAAATCCGTGTCAAGAGGGCTGAGGGTGAGATTTTGGGGGCCGTAGGCGGTGGGCGGGGAGATCTGCGGTCGGGGCCTGGTGCGAGGCCGGGAGACGCATGTCATCACCGGGAGCGATTGGTTGCCAAACCCTGGGGCACAACCCTTGGAGTGCAACGTGAACCGCACCGCAGCTCACACCAGGGATCTGGGGGAGTTTTTCAACGGAGAGCAACGGAGAAGCACCCTAGAAACTGCCCTTGAAGCCGCTCCCCCAGTTGGGTACAAATACGCCGCTTTTCTTCCGCCTCGATCGGCATTCCGCTAGAAAAACCGCCTGCGATGCGAACTGCCTCGTTTCGAACTGCCGCTGCGCTGATTTGCCTTGCCGCCCCGCTGGCGTTTGGCCAGTCGCCGACAAGCAAATTGGATGCGAAGGATCCTTCCGGGCAAATGGCCGGGCAAATGGGCGAGGTGGTCGGGACTGGCCGAATGTTGGGGGATGCGAACGATTTCGGTGACAGCCTGTCGGGTTTCCAAAACAGTGCGCCGGAAGTCGGAATCGAGGCCGGCGCATTCGATCCGGTGAATCTGGCTGCGCCGAGGCCTGTCGATCGCGATGGCAGCCCATGCGACGCCTATGCAAGCGATTGCACGCCGCGCTGGGATTTCCAGTTTTTATCGCTGCTCTTGTGGCGCGACAACGATTCGCAGAATAGCGAGCTGATTCGACCGAATATCATCGATTTCGGCGGCGGCGGCGGGCCCAAGCTGCTTGGCCGCTATCGGATGAATTCCAACCAGGCGTGGGAGGCGCTTTGGTACGCGGTTGGCCACGACAATGGAAAGCGTTTCTACAATTGGAGCAATTTCTATCTGACCGATTACCGGTCGAGCCTCAGCAACGGCGAGATCAACTACGTTCACACTTGGAACCGCTTTTCGCTGCTGGGCGGGTTTCGCACTCTGCGGTGGAGCGAGACCTATGAGGAACTCTATACGCCAGCCGGAACACAACTGCAGATGCACACCGACAACGACCTGTTCGGTGGCCAAGTGGGGAGTCGCTGGCGGAAGGATCATGAGAACTCCTTCTGGGAAGTCACCGGCAAGGTTGGCGTGTTTGGCAACCAAGCGAACGACAGTCAGATTCTCACGTACGGCTACGGAACGTCAGGCTCGACGGCCTTTCCGCGCCATTACGACTTTGCCACTTCCATCGTCTACGATCTCAATGTCAGCCTCGGCTGCCGACTTTCGCCCGTCTGGTCGCTGCGAACCGGCTACAACTTTATATTTATCGACCGCTTGGCGCTCGCTCCCAATCAATACTCACCGAACGGACAGCGCGGCCTGGGCATCCAAGGCAACGTGATGCTGAACGGCTTGGAAGTGGGACTCGAAGCGCTGTGGTAACTTTGCGCGCCGTCCCTGTTCGCGCGAAACAAGAAGGGCAGAAATCGAATGCGACGAAGTGCGTTCATCGCGATCTACGGAATCATCCTCGGCTCGTCGGCTGCACCGGCGAAAGGCGATCCGCTGCCGGCTCGAGTGGCGCAGGCGAGCCAAGCCGGCGAAAGCACTGCGACGG
>JADZDJ010000187.1 GCA_020851115.1 Pirellulales bacterium | reverse complement strand
TCGACCGCAAGATCACCCAAGGCACGCGCGGCGAAGCGGGCCAGCGCTACCACGAACGGATGTGGACCGCCATCGCCACCTGTAAGAAGCAGCACCGCAACTTCTTCGCCTTCCTGCTCGAATCGAGTCGCGCTCAACTCCAAAACCAAACCGCCCCCAGACTGCTCCGCAGCTAAGGCCGTGAACGGTTACTTTAGCTTTTCCACTGGCCACGGTCGACTAGCTTCATCATCGTGGGAATGAGCTGGCGGATTGCTCGAGCGCGGTGGCTGAGGACGGCTTTCACCGTCGGCCCAAGCTGGCCGAAACTCCGGTGGTATTCGATGACTTCGAAAAGCGGATCGTAGCCAAATCCACCGCTGCCGCGAGCTTCAAGCAAAATCCGTCCGTGGCAAGCGCTTTCAGCCTCGCCACGAGCGATCCCTTCCGGGTCAGCGAGCATCGCATGGCAAACGTAATGAGCTGCGCGTTGGTCGAGAGGTGTATCGGCGAGTTTTTCCAGCAGCAGCCGATTATTCGATTCGTCGGTCGCCTCTTTACCAGAAAAGAGGGCAGAATAGACACCCGGTGCGCCTTGCAGCGCGTCTACCGACAAGCCGCTATCTTCACCCAGCACCCACTGGCCAATGTGCCTAGCTTGTTTGCACGCTTTCAACCGTGCATTTTCCGCGAAAGTGGAGCCGGTTTCCTCCACGTCGATGGAATTGGGAAAGTCAGCCAGAGAGGCTAGCTCAAAACCCAATGGCGCTAGCAATTCGGCAAGCTCGATTCCTTTCTTACGGTTCCGTGTTCCTAGAATTAGCCGCATGGCTTTATTGTAGGAAGAGGACGATGTTCCCGAAAGGATTCCAAGCTCCCTGGATTCCCAGACGGTGGGCTAGAAGTCGCTGCGCATACTGCGCTGATAGGCCGCGCCAATCGATCGCTTCGGCACTTCAAACGGCTGCGGCTCAACATCGAGCGGCACCCCATCGTACATTCGAGGCTTTGGCGCCAAGTTGCGACGAATCGCATCGGAGTCGGCCCAAACATCCCCGACCACCTTTCCGCCATCCAACCCCTGCGATGCGGCATGGGCTTGCTTGACAATTTCAGGATCGGCAGTGAACCGCTGGATCACCTGGCGAACCTGTGGATCCATTTCCTGTCGTCCGTCGGAGTATTCGATGCCGAGCCGCTTGAAACTGCCGACGCAGACAACGCTCTTATCACGATCGTGGAATTCGTAGGCTTCTTCGCCTTGCTTGCGCAAGGCTTGCGTCAATTTGTGCGCATTTTCGGCTGCGTCAGCCAGGCGCGTACCCAGCTTCTTGCCCTTTTCAATTTCATTGATTTTCTTTTGATCGACGACCGCCGCTCCGTTGAACGTTGCCACTTTCACAGTATATTTGCCCGGACAATTGAGGAGGCTATGTTCGACACCTTGATTCATTTCCAGCACTAACTTATCGATTCCTGGTGAGGCAAAATACTCCTTCGGCAAGAGCGGATTTGTGGCGACAAATGCCTGGGCCATCGGGCCTTTTTTTCGGTTGTCTTTCGACGACACAAAGCTGAATCGTTCGCGCCAGCTACTGGCGGTTGATTCGGTGGCGGTCTTGGCTTGCTCGCCACGAATCGACTCGGGCTGAAGATATTTGATTTTTTGGAGAGTTCGTTCGGCTCGCGGATCATCGACTGTATCGTAATCACCGACGAGCACCGCTACTTCGTCGAACAAACCGCCCGATTGATATTTCATCATTTTTGGCCCGCCGTGGCGGTTGAAACCCTTGCCGCGCTCCAATCCCGTGAAGTCGAAGTGTTGCTTGTAGGTATACGCCGGAATCCGATACTTGCTCCTTAGTTCGTGAACCAATTCGCGTGCTCGCTTTTCGGCCCCTTCGCCATGAAACGAAGATGCAATAATCATCCAAGGGCCGTTATCCTCCGCGACTGGATAAGCCTGATTCGGATCGGATTCGACACGTTTGAATGGAGCCAGCGTCTGCCAAGGCGGGGCGGCCCAGGCGGCGGTCGATGAGACAAGTAGGCCGCTGGCCACGAAAATCGAGTTTAGTGACGTATTGAAATCGAATCGGATCATGGCAGCTTCCTTGCCGAGAAAAGTACGACAATACCGTCGCTAGCACCGAATGGCCGACCTGTCCGGCCGCGATCGATAAGGAGCGGCAGCTTAGCACAAGGCAACCAGCCATTCCAGAGCGTTTTTAACCGGAAAAAAGGCTGCAAATGGCTACATCTCCGTTGCCGGGTATGGTATGATTCCCGTATGATTACGGAGAATTTTGAAAAAACTCTCAAGGCCTATCAAAGGCACAGGCCGTTCCGCTCTTATTGCATTGTATGAGGTTCATCAGTGACGAACACATGAATGTGGACCATCCAGTAGCGTTGGCGACGCGGGCGGGAGTTGCGATTTCTTTTGACTTGTCGGGAGTGCCAGCGCTGTTCGATGATAGCAGCGTCATCGAAATTGCTGGCCAATCGAAACGTCGCATTGCGTAACTTCTTTACCTTCTGACGATGATGCGACGCGGATCGATGTTTTTGTTAAGGCTGAATATCGAAGATCTGCTACGAGATCTGGAAATCAAAAACTTCGACCGTGCAGAGAGTGCGGGGGTCAAAAACATTGTGTCAAGTAGTGCGCGGAATCGTAAGTGGCCAGTTGACTTTGCGTTCGTGCAGCGTACATACTTTCTAAAATCAAGCGGCAGCCGTTCGCCGTGGCAATGGCGATCGGCCCGCCGTGAACTTACCGAACCTGTTCGAGGAGGATGCTAGCCATCGACAAGAATCAACGTATCAACGAGCAAATTCGAATTCCGCAAGTGCGGGTGATTGCGGCCGATGGTTCGCAATTGGGCGTACTGGAAACCAGTCATGCATTAAGCCTGGCACGAGAACAAGAACTTGACTTAGTGGAAGTGGCGCCGACCGAGCGGCCGCCCGTTTGCCGCATTATGGACTTCGGCAAATTTAAGTACCAGCAGAAAAAAAAGCAACACAAGCAGCACTCGCATCACACCAAGATCAAAGAAATCCGCGTGCGTCCGAAGACCGGCGATCACGACATCGAAACCAAGGTCAATCAGGCTCGCGGGTTTTTGTCCCATAAAGACAAGGTGATTATTTCCGTCGTCTTCCGTGGGCGCGAGTTGGCGCACATCGAAGAAGGTCACCGCGTGTTGAAGCACGTTCTGCAGCGGCTGGAAGATGCCGGTAAGCTAGAAGCGCCGCCATCGCAGCAGGGCAAGCGGATCGTGTGTACCATGGGGCCGAGGTAAAAGACTCTCCGCATCGTAACGACAGGTCGAGAATCTTATCGTCGAATGAAGTGGCGATTGAGCGGAAGTTGGGTGAGCAATTTCCCTTTACGGCCTTTGCGGAGTGTCCCCGAGATCTTCTCGACGAATGTCATGGGTGAGATTCTTGGATCTCTTGTGGAAATACCTCAAACATCAGGGGGTGTTGCTTGAAGGCTCAGTGTGTTTTGGTGCCATTTCGTTGCGACTGATTCGTTTGGTTCGGATTGAATTTGGCTCGATTGGATCGGGAGGAGATTCCATGCGTGTTCTAATCGCCGACGCGTTTGAAGCTTCTGGCCGCGATGCGCTTGCCTCGTTGGGGTGCGAGGTGTTGTACGAGCCGAAATTAAAGGAGGAGGCGCTCGTGGAAGCCATCGAGCAAGAGCAGCCCGATGCGTTGGTGGTCCGATCGACGAAAGTGAGCGAAGCAGCACTGAATGCCGGGCAGTTGAAATTAGTCGTCCGCGCAGGAGCAGGGTACAACAACATCGATGTAGACGCGGCGTCAAAACGCGGCGTCTACGTTTCCAATTGCCCTGGCAAGAACGCAGTGGCCGTCGCCGAGTTGGCTTTTGGCCTGATACTGGCGCTCGATCGGCGAATCGCCGACAACGTCATCACGATGCGTGCTGGCCAATGGAATAAAACGGAATTCTCGCAAGCCCGTGGTCTGCTCGGCCGTACACTGGGGTTGGTCGGCATGGGGCAAATCGCCAGCGAAATGGTCCCACGGGCACAGGCCTTTGGAATGCCCGTCGTGGCGTGGAGCCGCAGTTTAACGGCCAATCGCGCCGAACAGCTCGGCATCGAGCGAAAGAATTCGCCCACCGGCGTGGCCGCGGCGGCCGACGTCGTGAGCATTCATCTCGCCCTGGCCAACGACACCCGTGGTATCATTGGCAAGGAATTCTTCGACGCCATGCGGCCAGGCTCGTATTTTATCAATACCTCGCGCGGCGAAGTCGTTGACCAATCTGCCTTGCTTGCCGCCATTCGAGATCGCGGTCTGCGCGCCGGGTTGGACGTTTTCGCAAACGAGCCAACATCTGGAGTCGCGGAATTCAATAATCCAATCGGCAAGGAACCGGCCGTCTATGGCACCCATCACATTGGCGCATCGACCGAACAAGCCCAAGAGGCCATTGCCGCCGAAACGGTCCGAATCATCCGCGGTTTCCAAGAGACCGGCCGCGTGCCAAACGCCGTGAATATCGCCCAGCGCACTCCGGCCACCTGCATGTTAGTCGTCCGCCACCGCGACCGTCCTGGGGTGTTGGCCCGTGTGCTCGATGCCATCAGTACCGCTCGAATCAACGTGCAGGAGATGGAAAACGTAATCTTCTCGGGGTTCGAATCCGCGGTGGCTCGGATCAATTTGGAAAGCGAGCCATCGCAGGAGATGCTAAGCAAGCTTCAGCAGTCCGACGCGGATATTTTCGAATTGCGACTGACGGCCATTGGAAGTCCGGCAAAGGGTTAGCCGGAACAGGAACGATGAATGAAGCGCAAAGAGCTGACCAGCGTTGAATCCGCTTGAAATTACCTCCGGCGAAAGCCGATCAGCTTCCGACCGGCATTATTGATCGTCTTAATCACCGAATCTGCGAGTTCTTCCAGCGTCGTCCCTTCCTTGAGCCACGAATGTTTCACCCTTCGGAGATCACCCAAATATCAAAAGGTCATTCGGCGGGTAAATCCTTTTTGGCTTGCTGCCTCAAGGTGACGAACGATAACTTCTATCAATAGTCGCATTCGATCACATATCGAACATCTCCCCGCTAAAATATAGCTCGATGCCCCGCCGTGCGGCGGCAGCTTGAAAGTTGCGAGAGGTGGAAGGCGAAGTGATTCGTCAGTAGCATTGAAGTCACGTGGCCGATGGTTCGAATCGAGGTGTCGGCGAATAATTCCAGGCCGTGCGGGCGGTTTAGTCGTTCTGCATCGGCGGCGGCGGCTATCTTTCGCAGATCGGCATAGGCGTCCGTGGTGGCTGCGTGCAACGGCGATTTGGCAAACGATATATCCGCAGCCACGCGATCGCTCGAACCGGGTCCGAACAACGGCAGCCAGTTTTCGTGAACCACTTTCCCGCCGAGCAGCATCTGCCCCAGTTCGCCGCAGATCGCCAAATGCCCCAGAATCCAAACCGGCGGATGCCCATGACCCGGCGACGGCTCGAACCATGCCTCATCGCGTACGTCAGAGAGCACCTTCGCTAGCCACCCCTGCATAAGCTCGTTGTTCGCAATCTCATTTTCAAACATGCACCATCTCCTGAAAACTCCGCCGCCCAAAAGTCCACAGCGCCAGCAACAATGATATACTTGTATAAGGTGATTTATCGTCTAGGAGTCTGTCCGGGAACTGAAGACGACAGTCAATTCGATCCAGACGGGTGAGGTGGTGGTAGCGCGCGAGCGGTTGCGAGGCAAATGAGTGGCGCAAATGCCTCGGAGTCTGGGGAAAGGAG
>JADZDJ010000186.1 GCA_020851115.1 Pirellulales bacterium | reverse complement strand
GCAGCGCCTATTTTTTGACGCGGGAGTTTAGCGGCAGCGTCACTTTGGCCGCAACACCGATTCCACCAGTGCTAGCAGTTTATCGGGTTGCGATGATCGCGCGTCGATCGGCAAATATCCGCTGCGGCCTTCGACGATTCGCACCTTGCCGCGGTTTTGCCGGTGGAATTCATCGATTTTGGCGGTCTGGGCGAACTGGAACACGATAAAATTTCCCTCCTCGCGGCCGATCGATTCGATGTGCCAGCCGGCAGCGGCGATCCGCAACTCGGCAAATTTCGCCATCCGCTCGACTGGCGGCGGCAACGGGCCAAAACGATCGGCCATTTCTGATTTGAGATCGCGGAGATCATCGTCGGAGCTGACACGCGATAGTCGTCGATAGAGGTCGATTTTCATTCGCATATCGGAAATGTAGCTTCTCGGCAAGTGGGCCTCGCCGGGCAAATCCAGGCGCACTTCAATCGAATCCTTTGGCGGCAATTGCTTCATTTTCCGCACGGCTTGTTCGAGCAGTTCGCAATATAGTTCGTAGCCGATGGCGGCGATGTGACCGCTTTGCTGGGTGCCTAGGATGTTTCCCGCGCCGCGGATTTCCAGGTCGCGCATGGCGATGGCAAACCCTGCTCCCATATCGCTGAACTCCTCGATGGCCCGCAATCGCTTGGCCGAATTTGTCGACAGATACTTGTCGGGGTCGATGAGCAAATAGCAATACGCGCGATGCTTATATCGCCCGACTCGGCCGCGAAGTTGGTGCAAATCTGCGAGGCCATACTTATCCGCTTCGTCGATAAAAATCGTGTTGGCATTGGGAATGTCGAGGCCGCTTTCGACAATCGTCGTCGCCAGCAAAATGTCGAATTTGTGATTGACAAAGTCGTACATCACTTCTTCCAGCTCACCTTCTGGCATCTGGCCGTGGCCAATTCGAATGCTGGCCTCTGGCACGATCCGCTGCAACTTGGTCGCCAAGAGGTGAATATCGTTGACGCGATTGTGAACGAAAAACGCTTGGCCACTGCGGTTCAACTCGCGTAAAATTCCGTGACGAACGAGCTCTTCATCAAACCGCGTGACGCGCGTTTCAACCGCCAGCCGATCCTCTGGCGGTGTTTCTAGGTTCGAAATGTCGCGCAGACCCAAGAGCGACATGTGTAGAGTCCGCGGAATCGGCGTGGCCGTCATCGTCAGCACATCGACGGAGGCCCGCATCGCCTTCAGTTTTTCTTTAACTTCGACGCCGAACCGCTGTTCTTCGTCGATAATCAATAGACCCAAGTTGTGAAACTGCACATCGGCCCCCGCCAGCCGATGCGTGCCGATGACAATATCGACCGAACCATCCGCTAATCCTGCGATCGTCTGGTTTTGCTCTTTGGTGGTGCAAAATCTGCTTAGTACATCGATGCGAAAGGGAAATTCGGCCATTCGCGCCGTGAACGTACTTCGATGTTGCTCGGCCAATATGGTCGTCGGCACCAGCACGGCGACTTGATGACCAGCATCGACGGCTTTGAACGCCGCTCGAATCGCCATTTCGGTCTTGCCGAAGCCGACGTCGCCGCAAAGCAGCCGGTCCATCGGCCGCGATTGCCGCATGTCGCGCTTAATTGCGGAAATGGCGGAAAGCTGGTCGGGGGTTTCTTGATACGGAAACGCCGCGTCGAACTCACGCTGCCATTCGGAATCCGGCGGGAATTCTATACCGGGACGCGTCGCACGCATGGCTTGCACGCGCAGCATGTCGGCCGCCAGATCGACGACGGCTTGTTGGGCAGCCTCCTTTTGCCGCACCCACAGCTTGCCACCGATGTGTGCCAGCGTGGGCCGAGCTTTGTTGCCGCCGATATATTTTTGCACAAGGTCAATGTTCGTCGCCGGTACGAAAATACGCGTGCCACCGTGAAATTCAACCTCCAGATGCTCTTCAATCGATCCGTTTTTTTCCAGCAGCTTCAGTCCGCGGTAGCGGCCGATCCCGTGTGAGAGATGGACAACATAATCTCCTTCTCTCAGTTCGAGAAAACTGTCGATGACCCGGCCCAAGCGCCGCCGCGTCGGCCGGTTTAGATCGGTCCGATGAAACAATTCGGCGCTCGACACCAGCACCATCCGTTCGCTCACCAGCCGAAATCCCGATTGCAATCGGCCGATGGGAAAGTGCAATTTTCCGCTGACGGCTAGCTGCGTCGAACCGAGCACATCTCGCAGCCGCTCGACTTCGGCCGCCGTCGGACAGACGATATTCAAATCGTGGCCCAATCCGACGGTGTCCAGCTCATCGCGGACTTTTGCAATGTCACCGCTAAATCGCTCAACGCTTTCAACTCGCAGTTGGCACTCGACCTCCATCGAGCCGCTGGCCACGCCAGCCGCAGTGACCGACGGAAACCGGTAGATGCTTGCCAGCACCGCGTCGATGTCGTGCACTTGCTGAGGCTGATCCAATCGCTGCCGATAATGCCTGGCTTCCTCCTGCATTTCGTGCGGCTCGACGAGGAGAAACCAGGATTGAGGTGGTAAGTAGGCTGAAAAATGAGCGTTATTCCTAGCGCCTTGAAGGTGCGATGCGGAATCTAGTGCCCGATAGCTGGTTGGCTGGCCAGCATTCAAATCAGTTTTTCCGTCTACCGGCTTGCGACCTCCGGCTTCATCCGACCATTGTCCGTTGATTGCTAACGCAGTAATGTCGACTTCGTGGAGTGCCTCCAAGCTACGCTGTGAGCTGATTTCGAATTGCCGAACGGATTCGATGGTGTCTCCAAAAAATTCGATTCGCACGGGATGGAACCAATCGGGTGCAAAGACATCAAGGATGCCACCGCGCGGCGAGAATTCGCCGGGAAGCTCAACGGCGCTCGTGTTCTGAAAGCCGTTTTTCGCCAGCCATCGCACCAGGTCTGCCGGTTCAATTTCTTCACCAACCTTGATTCGCTGTGTTTGCCTGGCAAGTAAATCCCGCGGTGGCACTGGCTGCAGGAGCGATTGGATGCTCGTCACAATCATCCTGGGCGGGAGTGTCTTATGTCTTGTGTCCTGTGTCTGGTTGGTCTGTGAAAGCAGCTTTAGCACGCGCAACCGAATGCCGTGCGACTCGTCTTGAATGTCACGCTCGCCGGGAGCCACTTCCCAGGCTGGAAATGTCTCGATCTGCGACTTGGAAAAGAGCGCCAGGTCGTCACAAAAATCGTCGATCTCGGCCGAATGTGGGCAGACGACGACAAGCGTGGTTGGCGCATGCCGGCTCAAATTTGCTGCGATCAGCGCGCAGCTCGACCCCCAGACTCCGCCCAGCGCCGCACCATGCCCCGACTTCAGGCTGGCGACCACTTCGGCGTAGCCTTGCTGCGAATCCAAACGCTCGGCCAATTCGAGCAACTTGGCCGAACAACTCTCGGCAGTTGCCGCAGTCATGTGTTAGCGAATTGTAGGCTGCGGCGACTGTTTTAACAGGACCAACCTAAAATTTCGTCAAATCTCGGCTGACAGTGCTTCAAGCTTTCATTAGGCTCCCACGATATTCGGGATTGTCCGCGGACCTGCCTGCAATTGGTTGCGCGAACGCTGCGTTCAAGATCGGAGACTGGATGGATAAGTCCAGCATATCAGCCGTTGACATGGTCGCGGTTTGGATCGCAATTGTATGGCGGCGCATCGGGCATGAAGTTCACGATTCTCCAACCAACAGTATTTCACGGGGAACCGAATCATTCGGGTCAAGGCTTTTCCGCATCGGCGCAGGTGCAAACGAAATTGCCGCAGCCAGGGCAGCCGGAGCCGTATTTACGGGCAACGGCTTCAGTGAGATCGACGCCTGCAACATTGGCAATCGTTGCCAGCCAGGCAAGCACATCGGCGAATTCGCCGAGCCGTTGTTCGTGGGTACCACTGCGCAGGGCGGAGGCTAGTTCGCCAACTTCTTCCATCAGCCACATGAACGTGCCATCGATGCCGCGGGCAATGTCTTTCTCGATGTACATGTCGCGAATGAGTTGCTGAAAGTCCGCGATCGTAATTTTTTGATTCATGACCTGTCACCCCTAAACAAATGCAATGCTGACAGGCAACTGTTTATCGCATTGCCTCCACAAAATCCAGAGCTCATGAGGTTCTTGGGCAGACACCTCGCCGAGAGCTTTCCAATTCATGTGGTCTGCCAGTACGGCAGATCTAACTGCATACGCGATCTGTTCCCTCGCCAGGTTGGTTTTCCAATAACCGACCGCAATCTGTCCGGAGTTTGCAAAAAGTCCGTTCATCGAGAACTGCGGCATCAAAAAAACCCAACAGGCTGGAGAATCGGCAGACAACGGCTACTCATGATCGGTTGTGGCGTAAGCAGGCCGGTTCGAGTAGGATGAGAACTCCATTGGCCGCTGCGCCGTTTCGCAACGGCTCCCACCTTTCGCCTCCTGTCGGAGTTTCTGCCATGATTCGCTGCTGCTCGCTGTCGGTTGCCCTCTGCACATTGGTCTCGGTTGTCAATCCCATGCTTGCCGCCGAACCGTCGAACGACCAGCCTGCGCGGCTCAACACGTTGACTGCCGCCGAAAAATCGGCAGGTTGGAAGCTGCTTTTCGATGGCAAGACGACGGCCGGCTGGCGCAATTTTGGCAAAAACAAGATCAGCGATGGATGGAACGTGGTCGATGGCGTGCTCGTGGGCAAGCTGGGCGCTGGCGACATCATTACCACCGATCCCTACGGCGCGTTCGAGTTGGTGCTCGATTATAAGATTCCCCAAGGAGGCAACAGCGGCGTGATGTACCACGTTTCCGAAGAGGCGAATCAGCCGTATGAAACAGGGCCGGAAGTGCAAATTTACGACGACCATGGTGAACCTGGCGCTCAAAAGACAGGTTTCTTATATCAGATGTATGGATCAAACGTAGACGCCACCAAGCCCGCCGGCCAATGGAATCAAATGCGGCTGCTGATTACGCCCGAGAAATGCGAAACCTGGATCAACGGCACGAAGTATCACGAGTACGTCATTGGCAGCGACGATTGGAACCAAAGGCTGGCCAAAACCAAATACAAGCAACTGCCGCACTACGCCAAGCGAGAGAGCGGATTCATTTGCTTGCAAGAACATGGCGGCGGCCAGCTCGAGTTCAGGAACATCAAGATTCGCACCATCGCCGCAAAACAGTGACGCAAGACCGCAGTCTCTTTCGCCGCGATCAGCGAATTGCCAGAGCCCCAGTGTTGCCTCAAGGGAAACACTCGCTTGTTGCGGAGCAATTTGCGACCGTGGTTGGCGGCTGATAACATCGGACAACCGGCCGCGAACCAACAGCAAACAAGCTCGCGGGTCGGAGTTGCCGCCGATGGAACGGCATGGGCGCGGACTTCCTGTGCATTCTGGAGGATCTCCTTGATTGGCCTGGCTGTCTCGGATTCATGCTCTTCCATTTACTATATGCATGTATCTTATTCGAGAATTGCAAGATGTCAAGCGTCGGGGAGACTTTATTGAATCGAGGGGTGAGACCGGGCCTGTCTGCGATGCGCCTTTTCTCCGCAGGATTCGCGGTGGGCGTCGTGGCGTAATTTGCAAAAATTTTTTTGCGTGGAAATGAAGGAACCGGAAACGCGCGTTTTTCCCGAGCGCTATGCAGATTCTTACGGAATTCATTTCCGGTTCATTTCCGGGGGGGTGTGCAAATAATCGGCGGGCGAAAGCGAAATGGATCGGGAATTTACGGGTGTTTATGAGGTTTGAGGCGTGGCGAGGGTCGATGGAAAATAAGGGGGTGGCTGCTGGATGCCGGATGGTCGATGCTCTCTGACATTTTATTCAGATCCTTTCTTGCAGGGTGGCCGGGGTTGGGGTGGTTTTTGGGAAAGTAGCGCCACGAAGATTGCAAAGACCGTGGTGGTGCGCGCGCCATCTTCGCGGGATCATATCATTACCAAGATTTGCTGGGTTGCGTAAATCGCCCGTCTTCTTGCCGCTGAATGCTGTTTGAACGGTGTGGGCGCGAATTGGCAGTATTACGCAAGTGGGCGGCGGGTGCCGAGCGGACACGGAGGAATGAGCTTGCCCGCTCGGTCGGATGGCCGCTAGTGCGCAAGGATGTTAAACGCAGCAGACACATGCCGCGGCGTGGGAGCGAGATTTGAATTGCCAAACATCGGGCCGCCCGCGACGGCCAAGCCCGGCTCGAGCCTGACGTCATCCTAGAACATTAGTACAGTGATGTCAAGAGGCTTGCGTCGCCCTGTTTTCGCAATTCGACAACCCGCACGTTCGTCCGACTGACGGTGCGGATTTCCTGTTCGCATAACTCCCATACATATATACCAAACCCAAGGAGCGCTCGATGTTAAGCGTCGGGCGAAAGGTTACTTGGGCGCGGAGCCAGACCGGACAGCATTGATTGAGTCCATACGGTGCTAATTACCGTCGTTTACGGCGATTGCATCGGCTGTTTAGCCTGGCCTTCGTACCATTGATGTTCGGGTCGGGCTAGAATTTCGGCAATGGCTGCTTCAACCGCCTGGCCGGCCTGCTCGTTCCCTTGTTCTGAGGCATGTTTGGCGATTTCGCGCGCCTGCGGAATCAGTTGCTGGTAGAATCGATCCGCCACTTCGAACATGCCATGCCAGTGTGTATAATCGGGAGCCATCATCGAGGCGCCGTGCCGGGCGCGGCGTCCTTCGTGGTGCCACAAATAGAACCACGTCCATTCGATCTCTTCGTCGAATTGAATGTCGGTGATCAACTTTCCCTTACGGAGTGCCGCGATGATTGCTTGCCCTGGCTTGGCAAACTTCTCGTTATAATTGATGACGAAATCGTCGTACTGCTTATAAAACGAGTTGACGTAATTACTCGTATGGCAGTGCAGGCAGACTTGCTTCATTCGATCGCGTTTGTTCTGCCAACTGTCGTGGATCAGTTTCTCCCGCTCGGCCGGGTCCGTGGCGTCGATGACCTTATGATGAATATCGGTATCCATCAAAAGGCTGACTGGAGGGCGATTCGTCCACGAGATTCGCTCGCCGGGGTCGTGGGTCACCTCCTGATCGCGCGAATGCGCCGACATGTGGCATGTGGCACAAGTCGGCGCCTGCGTGTAGTCTTTCCCTAAGATCCAGGTGGCGGCGTCGAGATTCATGTGCGCGTGAAGGTCGCGAAATGCCACGCCATGCTTCGATTCGTCGTAGATTTCCTTTTGCGGATGGTCGGGGCCAAGATGGCATTTGGCGCAGTTCTCTGGTTGCCGAGCGCGGCGCGGCGAGAAATCGTGGCGAGAATGGCAGGCGGAACACGAACCGAGCGAGCCGTCGAGGTTGATGCGGCCGATCCCAGTATTCGGCCAAGATGCGCTGTGCAAAATCGGCTGATTGCTTTCGTTGCGCCGGACGCGCGCCAGCGCCTCCTGATTCGTAGGCTGTCCTTTTTCATCGGGCTTGAGATCATCGACGGTAATCTCGTCGCCGGTAGTCGCTGCTAGCGCCACCTTGCTACCGTGGCATTGCTTGCATCCGGAATCCACGCTGGCCATTCCATTCACCATATCGACTTCCATGCCTGGCGTCGGCGAATGAGGATTGAATGGCGCGCGCGCCCCTTCGACCGTTTCGGCCAAGAAGTTATCGAGCGATGCCAAAATGTGTCCGCCGTGGGCATGGTGACTTTGCGCGAACTGCTTCGCTTCTTTGGGATGGCATCGCGCGCAATCCATCGGACTCACGATCGTGGCGATGGTCGCCCCATAATGCTCAAAGGCATCAACGTCTTTCTCGTTTGCTTGATGGCATTCAACGCAGCCTACACCTTTAAGTGCATGGGTCGAACCTTCCCAATGGTCAATGATTCCCGGCGAAAGTTTATCGTGACATTCGATGCACGACCTCGATGAGGCTGGATGGGAAATGTGATGGGGCGCGAGACCTGCTTCCTCTCGCTTGCGCGAGACTTCCGACCATTGCACGATCAACAGCGACCCTAGAAATAAGAATCCTAGCGCGCCAATCAAGTACTGTTTCGCTTTGATGCTCATGTTTGTTTGTACGAAAATTTCAATGGGCAACCAACGATTCCCACACGGTTAGACCCACGATGAGAAACACCGCCACAATTCCGAGATACGTGCTGATCTCCTTGTTGTGAGTCATTCGCATCAGCACCTTGTCAATCCATGGCCAGGCGAACATCGTGAAGATGATCAACCCCATACTCAAGACAGCGAACGTCGGCCCGAAAAGCTTCAGCCACCGAAACGTGGCGTAGAAGAACCATTCCGGCTTTATCACTTCGGGCGTTTCCAGCGGATTGGCTCGCGGCCCCAATTCCGCCGGAAAAATCGTCGCCAGCGAGCTCAGCAGCACCATCAGCGTCAGTCCCAGGATCAGTTCGGTCAGTAAATGATCCGGAAAAAAATTGAAGTGTTTCGACGGATCCTTCGGATGCACGCCAGGCTCAAGCTCCGTCACGCCATGGAGTCGAATGAACGTAATATGAATGCCAATCAACAGCACGAGCGTCACTGGCAGAATGGCGGCGTGCAGAATGTAGAATCGCGGTAATGTTTGTTCGTTGTATTCGTTGCCGGCCAGCAAGAGCTTCTTGAGTGAGCCGCCGACCACCGGAACCGTATCCACAAGATTGCCGCCGACGGTGGCTCCCCAATAGCTAAGCTGTTCAAAAACCAGACTGTAACCAGTGAAACCCAGCCCCAGCGTCACCAACAACAAGCACATTCCGATCACCCAATTGAGTTCTCTCGGCCGGCGATAGGCGGCGGTGAAGTAAACCCGCATCTGGTGCAGCACGACGGCTGCGACCATCAGTGTCGCAGCCCACTTGTGAATGCTGCGGAAAAACCAGCCGTACGATACCGCTTCGTTGATATGTCGCACCGATTCGTAGGCCGTCGTCGATGCTGGCTGATAATAAATCGCCAGCATGATTCCGGTAACGATCTGCACGACGAACAGGTAGGCTGGCGTGCCGCCGAGCGCAAACCACCATTTTTTCATGTGGTTGGGCACTGGCTCGTTGGTCAACTCGCGGAGTTGTTCTCCGGAGATTGGAATCCGCTCGCTCCACCACATCGCCAGTCGTGACACGGATATAATTCCTGGACTGAACGGAGTAAGTATGCCCAATTAGACTGAATTCGCTGACATTTGGATAAACAGCTTTCCGTCCACAACCATCAACGGATATCGCGGAAGGTTTTGGTGGGCGGCGGCGGGTGGACCGCTGACCGCCGTACCATCCTTGTCGAAGACTCCGTTGTGACAGGGACAGAAGAATCGGTCGTTGTGCGGTTCCCAATGCACACGGCATCCCAAATGGGGACAAATGCTCGACAGGGCAAGAAAGCTCTCTGCACTGACCGGCGTTTCCGCGAGGCCGATCCGACGTGTGATCGAAACTTGTATGCCCGCAGGAGACTCGAAGGCAACCGATTCCCCCGGTTGGATTCCCTCGGCATCGGACACGAAAAACCAATCTTTGTTGTCGCCGATGGGATAGAAATAGCGACCTGCCATCGCCGCGAAAGTGCCGTATCCAGCAGCGAGTCCGCCTAGCATGACCCAATTCGACCCCGAGGTCAGTAGCGTGCGACGATTGCACCCACGAGTTTCCGAAGACGGCTTGCTCGAAGATTGAGGCGCGTCGTTGCAAGCGAAATTACTGCGAACAGCATCACTTTCAGCCATGGAAACGTCAAATTATGAAAGATCGGACGCAGCAAACCAAGCAACGAGCCTCAGGCCGGCACGCTACTCAGCAAAGTTGCGAATCGATTCTGCCAGCGGCCAACTCGGAAGTCAAGCTGCTGAACTTGAAAAATTTGCGATTCGTTGGCTCAATTTGCACAGTTGATCGGGCCGAAGGGTTGCTAGCACCTTCGGCAGATCAACACGATGACCAATGCGGTGCAGCGATTATAGAATCGTAGACGATACTCAGTGCCTATCCGAAAGTTTTCTCGTGTTTTTCGAGCGTTCATGCGGCGGCGCGGTGCGATAGCCCAGCCACCACGGACGGATATTCGAATGGGATCCGCGCACTTGAGGAAGAGGTGGGGGCGGCCCTGCTTGCTGACGGGGGCGGCTTGAAAATGCGTCCATCGTCGATGGGCAGCGTACCGCTTTCGACGGGCTGCCTTGCACCGAGCCAATGCCGCAAGCATTCTCAGGCGGCTCGATCGATGGCTTGTGCCGACAGCAGCCCAGTCAGTCGCCGCTGTTGGAAATAGTTCCAGACCGCGACGTCGATCACCTTCATGAGATAGTAAAACAACGACAGCACGACAAAGTAGACGGCTATGATCGACAAGGCGAGCTCGTCGTGAAACAACCGTGCAATCGCTTGGTTGGCCAATTCCTGCGGCTTGCCGAAAATATCCCAACTGTTCAATCGCAGGTACCGGCCCCAATAGACGCCCACCGAGCAGAGCGCATTCATGATGATTTCGGCCGCGAATACCCAGTGGCGCCGCCCGATCCAGGTCAAGTATCGCCCCATTCGCAGCAGCGAGATGACGTGGCATTGAAAGCCGAAGAAGAAGAAAATCGCATACTTCGGAATGACGAAATAGACAATGCTCCAATCGGGCAGCAGCGGTTGGGCCCTCACTTCCTCGATGAAGTGAATGATGTCCGTCAGCGTATACGAGGCGTTGGGCAGAAACAGCACGAAAACAAAAAACACCGGCCACCACAGCCAGCCGCGGCGCGGGGTCCGGCGAAAAATCCACAACGAAATCGCCAGCGGCGTCAGCGCAAGAAACAGATTCCAACCGATGTGGAAGTGCGGCCGCAGCGCGGCGTGAACCCATTCGACGAGCGGATTCATCGGTGTGGCGCAATTTTCTTGATGGCCTGTGCGGCGGCGTCGCGCACTTCCGCCGAATCGGCTTCTGTGGCGACCTTTCCTAGCGCCGGGAGGGCCGGGATGGCCACCGGCGCGCCGATCTCGCCCAAGGCGCTGGCGACTTCGATTCTGACCAAGTCTCGATCTGATTCGTTCAGCGCCTTGATCAAGAGCGGCACGGCCAAAACCTTCAGCGGTTGATCGTGAGGACGAATTCGCAATAGCGCCCAGAGGCTGGCAATCTTCAAGAATTTGTCGTCGGAGTTCTTGGCGTTGTTTTGCAGCACGGCGGCCGCTTCATTCGCGCCAGGCCCAATCTTTCCCAAGGCATAGCAGGCGGTATATCGCACTTTGGGATCGGGATCTCCCAGAGCCTTCACCAGGGCCGGAACCGCCTCTTTCGCGTCCGGGCCGATCGCCGCCAGTGCAAATTCAACTTCCTGTCGATGGTCGGCGCTCGGGTCGTTCAGTTCTTCGACAAGTGCAGGGACAAGCGTTTTTGCCGCGGGGCCGAGTCGGTGAATGACGCCCACCGCGATCGACTGTGTGGCGTTGTTTTCCAGCCCGCGAGTCAAGCTCGGGATGATTTTTCCATCCAGCGTGCTCAGCGCGTCGATGACGTTGGCGCGGACGACGGGGTCTTGGTCCTTGAGCAGTTCCGTAAACACGGGAACGACGGTTTCCGGCGGCAATTTCAATTCGTGCAATCCCCGCGCAGCCGTCGCGCGTACCCGAGGATTTTTATCCTTGAGCGCCTCCACCAGCATTTTCACGGCCCGATCGACCGTCGGCTTGTCGTTTGGATTGACCCGCGCCAGCGCCCAGGCGGAAATCATCCGCAGGAAACTATCTTTGCTGTCGAGTTGTTTCCCTAACTCTGGAGCGGCTTCTTTCGCCGCAATTTGGCCCAAGGCGAACGCCGCGGCGTAGCGCACCGAGTTTTGCTCATCCGATAGCTCCTTGATCAATTGCGGCACGGCAAGCTTTGCATCCGGTCCAATCTGCCCCAAGGCGATTGCGGCCTGCATGCGAATTTCGGGTTCGTCGCTGGACGTCATTTTGGCAAGCTCTGGAACGGCCGCTTTCGCCTTCGGGCCGGCCGAGCCCAACGCGAGACACGCCCAGTAGCAGGCTTTTTCGTTGTTCAGTTCTTCGATCAGAATGGCGATGCCGCGGTCGCCAGAGTTTGCCAGCGCGTTCAGAGCGGGCACGGTCACCGAAGGATCCATATCGCTATCTTCGATGGCCTGACGCATGTATTTCGCCATCGTTTCCTGGCTCAACCGCATGGCAATCAGTGCGCCGATCGCAGCGCGGCGAACATCCCGATCCTTATCCACAAGCAGTGCGGCCACGTCGGCCGCCGCCGCGCGACCCGCCTCACCAAATTGCCCCAGCGCGTACGCCGACCAACCACGCACCGAAGCATCGTCGTCCTGAAGCGACTTTTGCAATGCCGCGACGGCCGCGGAAGATCCATTGCCGATCGCAGCCAGCGTTCGTGCTGCCCGCCATCGAAGTTGTGGATCTTTTGCGGTCAGCGCCTCAACGAGGGCTGGCACCGCGACATTGGCCTGCGCCGGAAATTCCGCCAAGGCGTCGGCCGCCCGTTTTTGTACGTCGGCATCGGAACCGGCTAGTTGCTCAATGAGCGTGCTTGCATCGGGCGGCGCCGTGGCAGGTTGGGCCAAAACAGGCCCATTCCAGGCAAAGAAGATCGCTGCAAGTGCTATCCCGGCCGCCGACTGAATTCTCATGACTTTCTCCGGTGAACGATATCCCACGTGTCGTTTAACCTATAGGAGGTAGGTATTTGGCGATTCCCAATTTGATTCGGGGAAACAATCCATTATAGTATGGAAGGGTTGTGTTGTTTGCAAACGTCCCGCGGAAATCGGCCCAATTGGCAATTTGCAGCGTAAAGTGTTCGTTTTTCGGAGTTCAACCATGATTCGCTCCATTTCTCTCGCAACGATTGCCGTAATTGCTCTAACCGGTACAGCTCGTGCCCAATGGGGTTGGGGATGGGGCTTCGGCGGAGCGGCAACCGCCGATCAGGCCGCTGCAATGGGGATGGCCGATCTCGTGAACGCGGCAGGCTCCTACAACCTGCAAACCAGCGAGGCAGCCATCAATCTCGAACAAGCCCGTTCGATCGATCTCGATAACCGCCTCAAGGGAACGCAGACCTTTTTTCAGATGCGGAAGATCAATACCGAATCGCGCCGGGCGGAAGAGGGGCGGCGAATGACCTCGGAAGAAGCATGGCGATATGCCCAAATCGGCGCTCCGAAGCGCGTCACGCCCTACCAGCTCGATCCGGTCAGCGGCCGAATTTATTGGCCCATATCGTTGCAAGACCCGAAGTACGACGAGTATCGTAAGCAGCTTGACGAACTTTTCCACCAACGTGAAATTACTCACGGCAACGCCGGCTTCGAAGTGTTCACAAAGATTCAAGATACGACCACGGCTTTCCTGGCGGATCTGAAAAAGCAGATCGCGACACTCCCCTCCGGAGAATATGTGAACGCAAAGAACTTTATCGAAAGTTTGGCCCACGAATCTCGATTCCCCGCGGCCTAGGAGTCTGTCCGGGAACTGAAGACGACAGTCAATTCGATCCAGACGGGTGAGGTGGTGGTAGCGCGCGAGCGGTTGCGAGGCAAATGAGTGGCGCAAATGCCTCGGAGTCTGGGGAAAGGAG